>CALMEH010000701.1 GCA_937863115.1 uncultured Acidobacteriota bacterium | reverse complement strand
AATTGTATGAAGCAAAAACTAAAATCAAATTGGCTTCAATATTTTGCGGCGGTTGGCGGAATCATTTTTGTTATTGCCATTCTCGAACCGTTTCATACGCGGATAAATTCGGCGACTGTTGCCTTTGCGTTTTTGCTCGTAATTCTTGTTACGGCAACATTTACGGGAAGAAATCCGGCTTTGCTGACATCTTTGTTTGCAATGCTCGGATTTAATTATTTTTTTCTGCCGCCCGTGAGGACTTGGACGATTGCCGAACCGCAAAACTTAGTCGCTTGGGCGGCATTTACCGTTACCGCCGTGATTGCGGGTGAGCTTTCGGCATATGCCAAACGACGCGCCGAAGAAGCAAATCGCGGCAAATTGGAAATCGAAAGACTTTATCGTGAATTGCAGGAAGCCTTTGAAAAAGCGAGCGAAGCGGAAGCCTTGCGCCGCAGTGAAAAGTTGAAATCCGCCTTGCTCGATGCCGTAACACACGATTTGCGAACGCCTCTGACTTCGATAAAAACTTCGGTTTCGACGCTTTTGAATGCGGAAGAAAAATTTGATTTAGGCAAAAGCGGACGGCGCGAATTTTATGAAATAATTGACGAAGAAACCGACCGTTTGAATCATTTTATTGAAGGAATGGTAGAATTAGCGCGAATCGAAGCCGGAGAATTAAACTTGCGCCGCGTGTGGAGCGAAGTTGAAGAAATCGTCCAAGCCGCCTTGCTTCGCGCCGAACCTTTGCTGGAAAATTATCGGGTTAAATTGTTTTTGGAGAAAGATTTGCCGCTTGTGCGCGTTGATTCGAGAGCGATTGCCGAAGTGCTTTACACACTTCTCGAAAATATTTCAAAATATGTGCCGGAAAATACGGAAATAGAAATCGGCGTGAAACGAGCTGAAAAAGAAATGCTCGAATTTTTCGTTTCGGACGAAGGTGCAGGCATTTCCGAAGATTTGCGCGAACAGATTTTTAATAAATTTTTCCGCGTCAGCGATGTTAAAAAATACGAAAACGCGCCGCACGGAACAGGTTTGGGATTGGCGATTGCCAAAGGAATTGTCGAAGCGCATCAGGGAAAAATTTATGTTACCGACACGCCAAACGGCACAGGCGCGAAATTTGTTTTTACCGTGCCGATTGGTGATGAATAAGAAAATTGGTCTTTGGTCTTTGGTCTTTGGCTTTCGGGGTTCGATAAAAGTCAATCCTTAATTTCTCGATTATTGAAGCTCTCCGAAAACCAAAGACCAAAAACCAAAGACCGCAAATAAAAAAATGGAAACAGCCAAACGCATTTTGATTGTTGACGACGAACCGCAGATTTTGCGGGCGTTGCGGCAGAGTTTGACGTTGAATCAGTTTGAAGTGCGAACCGCTTCGGACGGCGAATCTGCGCTCGATACATTCCGCGATTGGTCGCCGAATTTGATAGTTACAGACCTTTCGATGCCTTTGATGAACGGTTTGGAATTGTGCCGCGAAATCCGCAAAATTTCCGAAGTTCCGATAATTGTTCTTTCGGTCAAAGGCGAAGAAGAAATAAAAATCGAAGCTCTCGACACGGGCGCGGACGATTACATTACCAAACCGTTCAGCATTGACGAACTTCTGGCGCGAATCCGTGCCACATTGCGCCGTGCGCCAAAAATTGCCGAAGAAACAACGCGCCTCGAAGTCGGCGATTTTTTGATTGATTTGGCAACTTATCAAGTAATCGTGCGCGGCGCGGAAATTCATCTTACGCCGAAAGAATTGGAATTGCTTATTTTTCTGCTCAAAAATCACGGAAGAGTTCTCACGCACCGCACAATTTTAAGCGCGGTTTGGGGCGCAAATTCAACGGAACAGCCCGAATATCTGCGCGTTTTTCTCGGAAATTTAAGAAAAAAAATCGAAACGAATCCCGCAAAACCGCAATACATCGTAACCGAACCTTGGGTCGGCTACCGATTTAATGTTTAAAGGTGAAAAAGTGAAAGAGTGAAAAAGTTTTTGGTTATCATTCGACTAAACTTTTTCACCTTTTCACTTTTTCACCTTTTCACTTTCTAAATCTTTACGAACTTTTTACGAACCTTTTAACCACACTTTATAAATTACTTCGTAATCTATTTTTGTCGGATGAAAACGCATAGTTTTCGGATGTGAAAAATGAGAGAAGTGATTTTAGCGAAAATTTTAATTTCAAAAAAAGAAGCCGAATCAGAATTCAGCAAAAGCCGAAAGCGTTGGATGAACGCGCTTTTTGCGAGTTCGATTTTCGGAATCGTTTTGGGCGTTACGGGATTTGTTATCAGCGCACTTTCTTTATTCGGTTTTTTGGCGGAAAAGCAAAACGTCAGCCGTTTGGGAACGTGGCTGATTGTCGCGGTTTTTCCGTTGATGATGTTTGCGGCGCATTGTCTCGACAAAATCGGCAATGCAAATAAAGCTATCAAAAACGAGCGTTTCAAACGACAAGGAATGAGCGGCGTTTGATTGCCGCCGAAATTTACTCTAATGAGATTTTTTACATTTTTATTTTTTCTGTTTGCGGCGTTTCAAACAAACGCGCAACAAACGGTTTTCAATGTCCCGACGGCGGACGTTTTGGACAAAGGCAAAGTTTATGTCGAACTCGACGCGGCTTTTAAGTTTAACAATCAAGAGAGTTTACGGAGATTTTCGAGTTTTGTTCCGCGTGTTGTCGTCGGAGCGGGCGGACGAACGGAAGTCGGTTTGAATGTTATTGGAAACATCAATCCGGGCGCAGATTCGACAATTCTTGTGCCAACGGTGAAGACGAAGTTTTTTCAAAATAAAAAGCAAGATTTGACGATTTTCGGCGGCACGAATTTTTATATTCCGGTGAGAAACCGCAGTTATAAATTCGGAACTTATTCTTATCTTGCGGCGGCGAAAACATTTGGCAAAACACGAGTTACGGCGGGCGGATTTGCAGTAAGCAAAAATGTTTTTGCGCCAAAAGCGGTTCGCGCCGGCGGGCAATTTGCGATTGAACAAACAATCAATTCAAAACTGACGTTTGCCGCCGATTGGTTCACCGGCAAACACGCCAACGGCTATTTTACGCCGGGGATAATTTACAAACCGCATCCGAAAGTTACGGCTTATTTTTCGTATTCAATCGGCAACGCCGATGCCCGACGCGGCAATCATTATTTTCTTTTTGAACTCGGTTACAATTTTTAAATTTTATGTCTGATTTAATTTTTATCGCGGCAATCGTCGGATTTTTTATCTTGGCTTTAGGCTACAAACGCTTTTGCGGAAATTTGAGCGGAGAAACAAAAAAATGACTTTAGAAACAATTTTCGCATTAATCGGCGCGGCATTTTTAGGATTTTATTTGATTTACGCACTTCTCAAACCTGAGAAATTTTAAGTTCTGAGTTCCACCTAAAGGTGGTTTCACCGCCAGCGAAGCGCGGCGGTTGCCACCTTATGTTCTTTGAAAATTAAATCTAACAAAAAAGTGCTTTCTGTCGCGTAGCGACAAAATGAGTTTAGCCGTGTCTTTCAAGGCACGAAAAGCGATAATTAAAATTCTTGTCGCGTCAGCGAAAATTGAAAACGAGCGAATAAATTCAGTCATCGCTGACGCGATGAAAAATGTTCTAACCTCTGACCGTGCAATAAATTACACGGCTAAATTCAGATAATCGCTAGGCGATATTTAATGTTAGATTTAATTTTCAAAGAACATTAGGTGGAACTCAGAACAAGTAAAAATATGACAAGCAACGGGGTTTTACAAATTTTACTTTTTTTCGGCGTGATACTTTTGCTTACGAAGCCGATGGGCATTTATCTGACAAAAGTTTATTCTGGCGAGAAAATATTTTTAGATTTTATTTTCAAGCCGTGTGAACGGATGCTTTACGCAATTTGCCGCGTTTATGCGGAGCGCGAAATGAATTGGAAACAATATGGCGCAGGCGTTTTGATTTTTAGTTTGGTGTCGTCGCTTGCGCTTTATGCGATTCAGCGATTTCAGAGTTTTCTACCGTTTAATCCGCAAAATTTTAACGCGCCGACAGCGGAATCTTCTTTTAACACGGCGGTTTCGTTTGTTACAAACACAAATTGGCAAGGCTACGGCGGCGAAACGACGATGAGTTATTTTACGCAAATGGCAGGGCTTTCGGTGCAAAATTTCGCGTCTGCCGCAGTCGGAATGGCGATTGCCGTGGTTTTTATTCGCGGGATTTCGAGATTTGAAACTGAAAATCTCGGAAATTTTTGGGTTGATTTAACTCGCGGAACGCTTTACGTTTTGCTTCCGTTTTCGTTTCTCGCGGCGATTTTCTTTGTTTCGCAAGGCGTTGTGCAGAATTTCAAACCTTACGACACAGCAAAATTAACGGAAAGTTTTGTTGTGCAAATTGATAAAAAAGACGCAGACGGAAATGTTTTGAAAGACGCGGAGGGCGAAAATATTAAGGAAGATAAAACGATCAGCGAGCAGACAATCGTGCAAGGTCCGGTTGCTTCACAGCTGGCAATTAAAATGCTCGGCACAAACGGCGGCGGCTTTTTTAATGCAAATTCGGCGCATCCGTTTGAAAATCCGACTCCGTTTTCAAATTTCGTGCAGATGCTCCTTATTTTTCTGATTCCGGCAGGTTTGACCTACACGCTTGGACAAATGACGAAATCGCAAGGACACGGTTGGGCAGTTTTTGCGGCGATGGCAATTTTGTTTTTTGCGGGAGTTTTTACGGCTTATTGGGCGGAAAGCAAAGGCAATCCGCTTTATCCAAAAAATGTTAATCAGCAAGTTATCGGCGGAAATTTTGAAGGCAAAGAAACTCGTTTCGGCGTAGCAAATTCCGCGCTTTTTGCGACGATTACGACGGGCGCATCGTGCGGCGCGGTCAATTCGATGCACGACAGTTTTACGCCGCTCGGCGGGCTTGTGCCGATTGTCAATATGCAACTCGGCGAAGTGATTTTCGGTGGAGTTGGTGCGGGAATGTATGGGATTTTGATAATGGTGATTCTGACGGTTTTCGTTGCCGGTTTGATGGTTGGTCGAACGCCGGAATATCTGGGTAAAAGAATCGAGGCTTACGATGTGCAGATGGCGATGCTTTACGCGCTGATTTTTCCGCTCGTGATTTTAATTTTCGCGGCGATTTCGGCGATTTCGCCCGATTTCGGCACGAATTCGCTGAACAATAATGCGGCGCACGGATTTTCGGAAATTCTTTATGCTTTTACATCGGCAACGGCAAATAACGGTTCGGCATTTGCGGGTTTGAACGCCAATACGCTCTGGTATAATTCGACGCTCGGCGCGGCGATGCTCATCGGAAGATTTTTGATGATAATTCCCGTGCTGGCAATCGCCGGAAATCTGGCGCGGAAAAAGCGCGTTCCGCCGACACTTGGAACTTTTCCCGTAAATACTGCGCTTTTTACCATTTTGCTCGTCAGCATAATTTTGATTTTAGGCGCGTTGACGTTTTTTCCCGCGCTCAGTTTATCGCCGATTCTGGAGCATTTTCAGATGAATGCCGGGCAAAGTTTTTAACAAAACGGTCTTTGGTTTTTGGTTTTTGGTTTTTGCCAAAGACCAAAGACCAAAGACCAAAGACCAAAATAATGAAACAGGAAATCTCGATTTGGGACGGAAAAATTATTTCGCAGGCATTTGTTGATTCGTTTAAGAAATTGAATCCGAAAACGATGCTGAAAAACCCGGTGATGTTTGTCGTTGAAGTCGGTGCGGTTTTTTTGACGGTGAAATTGTTTTTGAGTTTAATCGGCGGTGTTTCGGGCAGTTTCGGTTTTGAAATTCAGATAACTTTGTGGCTTTGGTTCACGGTTTTATTTGCGAATTTTGCCGAAGCGATGGCGGAAGGGCGCGGCAAGGCGCAAGCCGACACTTTGCGGAAAGCGAAGACCGAAACAAACGCCAAACGATTGAAATCAAACGGCGAAACGGAAATCGTTGCCGCAACGGATTTACGAAAAAGCGACGTGATTCTTGTCGAAGCCGGCGAATTTATCGCAGGCGACGGCGAAGTTATCGAAGGCGTGGCATCGGTTGACGAATCGGCAATTACAGGCGAATCTGCGCCGGTAATTCGTGAATCAGGCGGCGACCGTTC
>CALMEH010000700.1 GCA_937863115.1 uncultured Acidobacteriota bacterium | reverse complement strand
TAAGGCTTCATCCGTGCGGTTCGGATGATTTTTGAAGTAGTTATAAATATTTTTGTTACGTTCTTCGATGCCCGGTTTGGGTGGTTTGACGGTTGGCGGCATTGGCGGAATTTCGATTGTCGGATACGGTGTTTCAGGTGTATTCGGATTGCCTTCCATATACAACGATTTGTAGGCGGAGAATTCCGCAACTTCATCATCGAGTATCTGTCGCACCAGCCGCAAATGACCATAAACAATGAAATCATCGCTCATTTGGTCTAATTGCGCTTGTGTCAAACCGAACTGTGCCGCGTGATTGGGGGCTTTCATCGCCCAGATTTGAAGCAGAGATTCTACGTCCGCTTCCGTAGTTGGAAATGCCATAATTTTACCTCAACAGCGCATTTCTCCGATTTCGGACAACAACCGACCTGCATCATAGTTCGGCAGATGAAAAAGCCAAGCTCAAAAAGCCTTGTCATTGGTCATCTTATCCGAAACAATCCCGTTCAATTCTTGTCCAAAATCTGATAATTTTCCCTGTAAAACCAACATCTCAGGTTAGAACCGTTTCGGATAAACTCAGTATAAACCCGAATCCATCCGATTACAAGCATTTTTTTATCGGTTCGCCAACAAATCAAGTCGGATTGTCGGCAATCCGAGTTGGATTGTTGGCAAATCAAGTCGGATTGTCAGCAAATCAGGTCGGATTGTCAGCAAATCAGGTCGGATTGTCAGCAATTCGGGTCGGATTGTCAGCAATTCGGGTCGGATTGTCAGCAATTCGGGTCGGATTATTGGCAAATCAAGTCGGATTGTCGACAAATCAAGTCGGTTAAACTCTTAATCGGGTCGGTTAAACTGTATTCCGACTTGATTTGCCAATAATTTGCTGAATCTTTGGGATTTTACCTTAA
The DNA here is from genome assembly GCA_937863115.1 of uncultured Acidobacteriota bacterium. Taxonomy (GTDB): domain Bacteria; phylum Acidobacteriota; class Blastocatellia; order Pyrinomonadales; family Pyrinomonadaceae; genus CALMEH01. The sequence continues at coordinate 3,078 of CALMEH010000700.1, read as the reverse complement.
ACATTTTGCACTTTATTACAAATCTGTAATAATTTAACTAAACATAAGCATTCCATTTTGCAAGAACTAATTTTCCCCGTCTTGTTTAATAAATCGAGGAGTCTGTTTAGTTTATAACTTAATTAATTATTTCGGAGAAAAGATAAAGAAAATGATATTTTCAAGAACATTGAAGTCATTGATGTTAATGACACTTTTTTTGTTGTTTACGGTTACGTCGGCAAGTGCCGCAACATTTGTAGTCAATACGACAACGGACACACAAGATGCACTTGCGGGTGATGGTTTATGTGCCGACACGACGACCGCTTGTTCGCTTCGGGCGGCGATTACGGAATCAAACGCTTTGGCGGGCGCGGACATTATCACGCTTCCGGCGGGAACTTATACGATCACAATCGCCGAAGCATCGGATAATCTCAATGCGAATGGCGATTTTGACATTACCACGGACATTACCATTAACGGAGCCGGAGCCGCTTCGACCATTGTCGAGGCTAACGCTGCTCCCGGTGTGGCAACAGGGCGCGTTTTTCATATTCGAGGCGCAGCCGCGGCGAATACTATTGTGGCGACGCTTGATGGGATGACAATTCGCAACGGACGTTATGCGAATAACACTTTCGGGGCGGGAATCAGAATTGATCAAGGAACAAATCATAATGTTACGCTCAGCAATCTTATTATTTCAGGTAATTTGAATTCTTCAAGCGGCGGCGGAATTTCTGTTTCAAGTGCGACTACTCCAACCGTTTCAATCAGTAACAGCACGATTACGGGAAACGGTGCAGGTTCGGCAGTTGCCGGAACTTCCGCTAACGGGGCAGGTATTCATCTTAATATTGCCGGCGGGACATACAACATTTCTAACACGACAATTTCAAACAATGCGTCGAATAATGCGATTGCCGCTTCAGCCACGAGCGTTTTTGGCGGCGGAATGTTTATTGGCGGCGGAACAGTAACCGTAACGAATACCACCATCAGCGGAAATTCGACGGCTCTTTCCGGCGCAGGCGCAACCGGCTCGGCTTTTGCGGGTGGTATTTATAATCAACAAGCGACCTTGAATATGACCAATTCAATTGTGCAAAATAACACATCGGGCAATTTTCACGCCGGAATCAGAACGCTTGCCGGAACGATTGCGGCAAGCACGACGCTCACCAATTGCACCATCAGCGGCAACATCGCAAACGGCACGGAAGGCGGCGGTTTAGTAAATTTTGCGACCAGCACTGCCAACTCAACGACCAACGTCATAAATTCAACGGTCAGCGGCAATCAGGTTTTAGGCGCGGGCGGACTAGCCGGAGGTTTGGAGAATTTTGCCTCAGCCGGAATTGCCGGACTTGCTGTGATGAATGTAACCAATTCCACGATTAGCGGAAATACCGCGCCGGGTTCTGCCGGTGGTTTTACTTCAGGAGCAACGGCGACGACCAATTATAACTTCTCAACTATTGCTTCAAACACAGCAACCAATGCTGTTGGCGGAATTTTTCAAGATATAACCGGCGTTACCAATTTGAGAAACAGCATTGTTGCCGATAACGTCGCGCCGTCGTCGCCTGACATCAGCGGTGTGATTACATCGCAAGATTATAATCACGTCGAAGATACAACGGGCGGAACATTTCTCGTCTCATTTGGCGGAGAAAAGGGCAAAACCATTACGACAAACTTTTTCGCTTTGCCGAATGACGTAACGGGAACAGACCCGCAACTCGGCGCGTTGGCAAACAACGGCGGCACGACCTTGACGCATCTTCCGTCAAACGCAAGTCCGGTTACAAACACCATTCCGAACGGCACAAACGATTGCGGCACAACCGTAACGACCTCACAAAACGGCAATTCGCGTCCGCAACAAACCGGATGCGAAAAAGGCGCAACGGAACGTCTCGGACCTTTGGCGGCGGGAGCTTTAATCAGCGGACGAGTCGCGGCGGCGGACGGAAGAGGCATTCGCAATGCCGTGATAACCGTGTCGGGCGGAAATCTATCGCAACCGATTAGCGTTCGCACGGGAACATTCGGCTATTACACGATTGAAGATTTGGAAGTCGGCGAAACCTACGTTTTGACGGTCAATTCCAAACGCTTCACTTTCGCCAATCCGAGTCGTGTTATCACGCTCAACGAAAATGTTTCGGACTTTGATTTCATTGCCGAAACACCGTAATTGCGATTAATCGAAAGTTGGAAAGTTAAAAAGCGGGCGGAAATATTCCGTCCGCTTTTTTTGTCTAAAGTCTCTGCGCCATTGGCTTTTGACCGAAAAACTACGGTAAATTTCGCGTGGACAATCAACAAAGACCGCCGAACAATTAACAAAGACCGCCGGACTCTGTCCAAAGACCGCCGAACAATCAACAAAGACCGTCGGACTCTGCCCAAAGACCGGCGGGCAATCAACAGAGTCAGCCGGGCAATCAACAAAGGTCGCTGACCTTTCATCAGAGTCTGTCGGTCTTTTGTAAAAGTCCGCCGGTCTTTGGACAGAGTCCGGCGACCAATCGTGAAAGTTTAGCGACCAAAAGGCAAATTCAGACGGACATTTGGCTAAGTTCTTTTGTAAAGCATTCAGTAGTTAAAGTCCGAATGTCTTGACATTATGCCCAATCTGCTTATACTTTCCCCATAAGTTATTTTATCTAAACACAGGTGTAGATATGTCCCCAACAACCGATTTGCCGATTGAAGTGTGCGGACAATCAACGGTTTAGATGGATTTTTCCCGACAGAAAGTTAAAATTTAATTAATTAAGTAAATGGACAGAAATATTGTATAGACGGAGCGCGGACGGCTCGTCCGCGAGTAAAGAAAATAAAAGACTTGCGGACTCGCGTAACGCGCTCCAATTACAAAACTTTTTTGTCTATATTACTTACCGACTAATCGGACTTCGCAGAGCGCGAAAAAGTCTGAATATAGTTCGTGCCGTTGAGGATAGGTTTGCGGTTTGGAGTGGATAAACAAGAGGAGAGAGTATATGAAATCATTGAGAATTACTTCGTTGCTGACATTTGTGATGTTGCATTTGCAATCAGCGCATCGGCGCAAGTTAATGTAAA
>CALMEH010000699.1 GCA_937863115.1 uncultured Acidobacteriota bacterium | reverse complement strand
AATTCGGCGGTTTCGATGTTGAAAAAACCGACTGATTTGAATCAACATATCATTGAAATTCATCGCCTCGAAAACGAAGCCGACGATGTTTATTTTCGTGCTATCGGCGAGCTTTTTCAAAATGGCACGGAGGCACTCGAATTAATCAAATTAAAGGAACTTTACGAAATTTTGGAAAATGCCACGGACAGATGCGAATCGGTTGCTAACATCATCGAAAGCATAATGCTCAAACATACCTAAAATTATGGATGCACATACTTTAACCGTAACTTTAGTTGTCGTGATTATTGGCATGGCGTTGATTTTCGATTACGTCAACGGTTTTCACGATGCGGCGAATTCGATTGCGACGGTCGTGGCGACAAAAGTTCTTTCGCCGGGCGTAGCGGTCGCATGGGCGGCGTTTTTTAATTTCATTGCACTTTTTGTCTTTCATACCGAAGTCGCCGACACGATTCGCAAGAGCATCAACACCGATTTAGTTAATGAAGAGGTTCGCCTATATGTTGTCTTATCCGGGCTGATAGGCGCAATCATTTGGAATTTGATAACGTGGTATCTCGGACTTCCGACATCTAGTTCGCATGCGCTTTTGGGCGGATTGGGTGGCGCAGGCATTGCGGCTTTCGGCGGACTCGGAATCTTAAAAGCGGAAGCTTGGATAAAAACCGTGCAGTTTATCGTTCTTTCGCCGCTTATCGGAATGACGCTCGGTTTTATAATGATGGTGTCGGTTTATTGGATTTTTCACAAAGTCAGCGTTAATAAAGTTGATAAAGTTTTCCGCGTTGGACAATTATTTTCGGCGGCGGCTTTTTCGCTCGGACACGGCGGAAATGACGCACAGAAAACAATGGGCGTAATGATGATGGCATTGGTCATCGGGTTTCCCGAATTTTACAAAGGCGAAGGCGGAAAATTTGCCGAAATACCTTATTGGGTTATGTTCACAGCACATCTCGCCATCGGTTTGGGAACGCTTTCGGGCGGTTGGCGCATTATCAAAACGATGGGAACAAAGATCGCAAAACTTCAACCTGTCGGTGGATTTTGTGCGGAAACTGCCGGAGCTTTGACGCTTTTTGGAGCAACTTTCGCAGGCATTCCGGTTTCGACAACACACACGATCACAGGCGCAATCGTCGGTGTTGGTGCAACGAAAAGATTTTCTGCTGTTAAATGGGGCGTTGCCGGAAGAATTGTCTGGGCGTGGTTTTTAACAATTCCCGCCGCCGCGATTATGGCGATGGTTTCGTATTATATTATTCACGGAATTCACGATTTATTGACGAAATAATTATTTTGGAGTTCAGATTACAAATTAAAAATTAAAAAAATAATTTGTAATCTGAAATTTGTAATTTGTAATCCAATAAAAAAGCGCGACATTTTGCCGCGCTTTTTTATTGTAGGCTTCACTATTTTTGTCTTAACATTTACCATTTAATTGTATGAAAATTAATGTTATCGGCGGCGGACTTGCCGGAGTCGAAGCGGCGTGGCAAGCGGCGGAAAGCGGCGCAAAAGTTAAACTTTATGAAATGCGTCCCGTCCAAAAAACACCGGCGCACCGCACCGAACAATTAGCGGAAATCGTTTGCTCGAATTCTCTGAAATCCGATGAATTCGGCTCTGCACCTTATCTTTTAAAGGAAGAATTACGGCGCGGAAAATCGCTCGTGATGCAGGTCGCCGAACAGACAAAAGTTCCGGCTGGCGCGGCTCTCGCGGGAAATTTTCCGAACTCATCACAGAGCGTATTGAAGCGCATCCGAACATCGAATTGATTCGTGAAGAAATCAAAACGATTCCCGAAGATGCAATTTCGATCATCGCCACCGGACCTTTAACTTCCGAGGCTTTGACGGTGGAAATAATGAAGTTCACGGGCGACGATCAACTTTATTTTTACGATGCGATTGCGCCGATCGTCGCGGCTGATTCGATTGATATGTCTATCGCGTTCAAAGCCGCACGTTACGGCAAAGGCGGCGATGATTATGTAAATTGTCCGTTTGACCGCGAGCAATACGAGCGATTTTATAACGAACTTATCGAAGCAAAATCAGTTCCGCTGAAAAGATTTGAAGATACGAAATGGTTCGAAGCGTGTCTGCCGATCGAAGAAATTGCCAGACGCGGAATTGAAACTTTGCGTTTCGGTTGTATGAAGCCGAAAGGTTTGCCGTTGCCTTCGACCGGACGCGAACCTTACGCCGCCGTTCAACTTCGCCAAGAAGATTTGATGGCTGACGCTTTTTCGCTCGTCGGTTTTCAAAATCATCTGAAATACGGCGAACAAAAGCGCGTTCTGCAATTAATTCCGGGTTTGGAAAACGCCGAATTTTTGCAATACGGACAAATTCACCGCAACACATTTATCAATTCGCCGCAGATTTTGCACGAAACTTTGCAGACGAAAAAACAACCGAAATTATTTTTCGCCGGACAGATTACAGGCGTTGAAGGTTACATCGAATCAGTCGGCACAGGCTGGCTCGCAGGTTTAAATGCGGCGCGGATTTTGCAAAACAGAGAAACGATTGTTGCGCCCGAAACTTCGGCAATCGGCGCACTTTGCCGTTATGTTTCAAACGTCGAAACGAAAAACTTTCAGCCCGTAAATATAACTTTCGGCTTGCTCGCGCCTGTTTCGGTCGAACTCCGAAAAAAATATCGCAACAAACGCGAACGCCATAACATTCAAGTCGAACTCGCGCTGAAAGATTGGGACGAATGGATTAGTCAAATTTAAATCACAGGAGTTCTAATATGAAAAAATACTTTTCGATTTTCTTTATAGTTTTTATTTTTATTCTAATTGGTTTTCAGCAGATATTTGCTTGTTCCTGTATGCAAACGCCAAATCCTCCTTGTCGTTCTTATGGGAACACACCTGTTATTTTTGACGGAATTGTTACGGAATTTGCTCCAATAGAAAACAATCAAAACGGTTCGCAAAACCGTCGTGCCAAATTCAAAATCGAGAATATTTATAAAGGAAATTTGAAAAAAGAAGTTGAAATTTTTACGGGCGATGGCGGAAGCGATTGCGGCTTTCCGTTCACAGTCGGAGAAAGATATTTGGTTTATGCGTATGGAGATGAAACGTATCTTTCTACTTCGTATTGTAGCCGCACGGAATTACTTGAGAAAGCAAAAGAAGATTTAGACTATTTTGCTCAACTTCCTTCGTTGAAAAATGAAGTAACGATTTACGGTAGTGTAAAAAAATACGCATTTGGCTATGGCGATGATGAGGATTTTGGTCTAACAAAACCGCTTTTTAACATTCCTATCAGAATCAAAGGTCAGAAATCTTCCGTTGTCAGAACCGATAGACAGGGAAACTTTAAAGTATCTGGATTTCCTGCCGGAACTTATTCTGTCGAGTTGCTTCTACCTAAAAGATTAAAAGTTTCTATTCACAGCAGAACCGGAGAAGTTGATTATCTTAAAATTCCGAACAAAGGATGTGCGGAAGTAAAATATTATATTGATTTTGAAGGCAAAATTAGCGGAAGAGTTTTGGATGAAAACGGAAAAGGCGTAGAAAGTATAGATGTTCAATTAGTATCTGCTGATTATAAGTTTGAAGGCAAAAACGATACGGCGACTATGCTTGAATGGGATGTGTCTGATGAAAACGGAAATTACAGTTTCGATGGAATTCCGCCCGGACGCTATTTTCTGGGAATAGGAATCGGCGGTGCTTTTGATGTTTTTGGTGAGTATGGGCAAATTTTTTATCCGAATGCAACTAAGCCGGAAAACGCAACTGTAATTAATATCACCGAAAATAAAGAACTTATAAATTATAACTTGCTGTTACCAAAAAGAAATAACTAAAAATTGATATGTATTCGTGGAAAAATATACTTCCTTGGCTTTTGATTGGATTGATGGGATTGATTGCGATTACTTTCGCGGTCGTGGTTGGTTATAAGGCTTTTCGCGGGAAAAAATAATGTTTGAATCAACTGAAATTTTAATTGTTCTCGCGCTTTTTGTGGTTGCGTTGCTTTATTCGTCGGTCGGACACGGCGGCGCGTCGGGATATTTGGCGGTGATGGCTTTTGCGGCGGTTTCGCCGAATGTTACGAAGCCCACGGCGTTGATTTTGAATGTTTTTGTGGCTTCGATTGCTTTTTTTCAATTCTGGCGCGAAAAGCATTTCGATTGGAAAATTTTCGCGCCGTTTGCAATAACTTCCGTGCCGTTTGCTTTCTTAGGCGGAATGATTCAGCTTCCGACGAATATTTACAAAATTATTCTCGGCGCAGTTTTGATTTTGGCGGCGATTCGTCTGGCGATAAATCTCAAAAACGAAAACGAACCAACTGCGCCGAATGTTTGGTTAGCTTTGATTAATGGCGCAGTTTTGGGTTTTCTTTCGGGCTTGGTCGGCGTTGGCGGCGGAATTTTTTTAACGCCGGTTTTGCTTTTGATGAATTGGACGGAAACGAAAAAAGCCGCCGGAATTTCCGCACTTTTTATTCTCGTTAATTCGATTTCGGGACTCGCGGGAAATTACGCGCAAGTCAAACAACTTTCTTCCGGCGTTTTCGTATGGATTTTTGCGGCAGTGATCGGCGGGATTTTAGGCGCAACGCTCGGCAGTAAACGCTTTAATTCGTTGACATTACGCCGCGTTTTAGCGATAGTTTTGTTGTTCGCGGGCGTGAAATTAGTTTTAGTTTAGCTTTTTATGAATCAGCTTTTGGCAGAATTTGGCGAGCAAGGTTTTGTAGTTATCGAAAATCTTCTCGAAGAAAAAATTGTTTCGGACTTGCAGGGAAAATTGGCAAATCTCGAACCTTCAAACTCCGTCAGCCGAAAAAATGAAACGATTTACGGTGTAAGAAATTTGTTGAATATTTCTCCCGAAATTCGTGAGTTTTCGCAGAGCAAAATTGTCCAAAAAGTTGCGGAAAAGTTTATCGGCGAAAATGCAAAAATCGTCAGAGCAATTTATTTTGACAAAACTGCTGAAGCGAATTGGAAAGTGCCTTGGCATCAAGATTTAACAATTTCAGTTGATAAAAAAAATGATGCGTATGGGTTTTCTGCTTGGACGCAAAAAGCTGGAATTAATCATGTTCAGCCGCCAATCGAAATTTTAGAAAAAATGTTGACTCTGAGATTTCATCTTGACGATACAGATGAAAGCAACGGCGCGTTAAAAATAATCGCAAAATCTCATCGAAACGGACGTTTGAGCGCAAAAGAAATTAAATCTTGGCGCGAAGCCAACGAAATGCGCGTTTGTCGCGTCAAAAAAGGCGACTGTTTAGTAATGCGTCCGTTAATTTTGCATTCTTCTTCGGCTGGCACGAGTCCGAAAAATCGGCGTGTGATTCATTTCGAGTTTTCGGCGGATGAACTTCCGAAAGGTTTAAATTGGTATGGTTCATAAATTTTTGCCCACAATTTTAATTTTTGCCTTTGCGTCCGTTCTACTCGCGCAATCGGGACGCAATAAACCTAGCGAAACGCCGACACCAAAGCCTCGTGAACGAATTGTTTTGACCACCAACGAAAAAGTTTCCGCCACGCCGAAACCAACTCCGACACCGAAAGAAGATGATGATGACGGCGAGGTTATCAATGTTAAATCTGCGCTCGTGCCGCTTCCGGTTTCGGTTTTGGATGCAAACGGGCAAGCCGTTACAAATCTCAAACTCGAAGATTTTTTGCTTTTGATTGATGGAAAACAGGCAAACATCAGCGATCTTTTTCGTTCTGACGCGCCGGTTCGTCTCGCGCTTTTGTTTGATAATTCGTCGAGCCTAACAATCGCCCGCGAGTTTGAAAAAAAGGCAGCGATTCGATTTTTTCGGCGTGTTTTGCGTCCCGATAAAGATTTAGCTTCGCTTTTCAGCGTTGCCACGGGAACGCGGCTCGAACAAACTTTGACCAAAGACGTTTCGCAAATTATTCAATCGATCGAAAATTTCCCGCAACCCGAAGGCGCAACCGCGCTTTTTGACGGCATTATTCAAGCCGCAAATTATCTCGGCGAAGTGCAAGGTCGGCGCGTGATCGTTATCGTTTCCGACGGCGATGATACGATTTCGGATTCTTCGTTGGAAGACACGGTAAAAGCCTTGCAAATCAATAATTGTCAGGTTTATGTGGTAAAAACCACCGATTTTGAAAACTACAAACGCACCGGACAACGCGGCGGAAACGCCAATCTGCGACAACTTTCCGCCGAAAGAAGAATGCAGGAAATTACTGCCCAAACCGGCGGCGCAGTTTATTCACCGCTCGACGAAGAAGAACTCGACAAAGCCTTTGCAAGCATTTCCGCCGAACTTTCGCAACAATATATTTTAAGTTATTACCCGGAAGACGAATCCGAACTTCGCGGACAATTTCGCACGATTTCTCTGAGCGTCAAAACTCGCCAAAATTTGTCCGTTCGCACCCGAAAAGGTTATTATGTTCCGCGAAAAGTGAATAGTAAATAGTAAGTCGTAAATAGATTTTTAGTTTTACTATTCACTATTTACCATTTACTATTTACTCGAATATGCTTGAAGAATATCTAAAACAATTTCTCCAACATCTGCGTTACGAGCGCAATGTCAGCCAACATACTTTGCGAAATTATTCCAGTGATTTGGAGCAATTTCGTGATTATTTGCTTTTGAAAGGCAAAGTTTCCGACATTCCTGTTTCGGAAATCGACCATTTGACTATTCGTGAATGGATGGCGGAATTACACGGCGAGAGCAAAAAGAAAACTTCGATTGCGCGAAAACTTGCGTCGTTACGGACGTTTTTTCAGTTTCTCGTGCGCGAAGGTGTGCAGGAAAACAATCCCGCAAAACTCGTCGCCACGCCGAAAGTCGAGCGCAAATTGCCGACGCATCTTTCGATGGAAGATGCCGTCCGCTTTATCGAAACGCCCGATCTGAACACGGATTTGGGCAGACGCGACCGTGCGATTTTGGAGTTTTTGTATGCAACAGGAATGCGTGTTGGCGAGCTTGTCGGGCTGAATTTGAAAGACATTGATTTCCGCGAAAAGCTCGTGCGCGTAACCGGAAAGCGCAAGAAACAAAGGATTTTGCCGTTTGGCGAACCTGCGCTTCAAGCCTTGATGTATTATCTCAACGAAACTCGCGCCACGTTTTTAAATAATTGTCCGCCAACCGAACGCGACGACCAAGCCGCTTTTCTAAATTATCAAGGCACACGCATCACCACCCGAAGCGTCGGGCGAATGGTTGATAAATACATCAAACTTTGCGCCGAAATCAACCGCGACATTTCGCCGCACTCTTTAAGACATTCGTTTGCGACTCATTTGCTCGATTCAGGCGCAGATTTGCGCGACATTCAAGAACTTCTCGGACACGCACGCCTTTCGACAACACAGATTTACACGCAAGTTTCAATGGAAAAATTGATTGACGAATACGACAAAGCGCATCCGAAGGCATAAAGTTCAGAGTTCACTCTTCAGCGTGTAAAAGTAGCGAAGCGATGCTTTTTTCGAGCTTACTGAAAAAGTTCGACACGCAACAGATGGCAAACGATGCGCTTTGCTGTCGTTTGCGGCAAACTGAAGTTTGGACTCTGAACTTTTTTCGCTTATACTTTTTGCAAACAAATTCTTTCCCGCAATTTATAAAATTATGAAAAAAATCTATTGGCTTTTTATTACGATTCTTGTCTTTTCTTCGCTTGCAACTGCACAGGAAAAGATGCTTTCGATTGATGATATTTTTGATCCGCAGAAGCGTGTGGCGTTTTCGGGCAGACCGATTCAACTTCGCGGTTGGGCGAAAGACGGAAATTCGTATTTGCAGTTTCAAGGCGGACAGACGTTGCGCGTTAATGCTTTGACGGGCGTGTCTGAACAAATGTTTGATACGAAAAAATTTGTTTCCATTTTAACGCAGACAACGGGTTTTTCGCTTGATGAGGCAAATCGTATCGGGCAATCGCCGTTTCAGAAATTTAACGCGGCGGAAACCGCAATTTTAATCAATCACGCCAACGATTTGTGGGTTTATGATATGAACGGCGGCACGATTAAGCGTCTGACGAACAACAAAGACGAAGAACTCGAAGCCGATTTTTCGCCCGACGGCAAGATGATTAGTTTTGTGCGCGGAATGAATCTTTTTGTGGTTGAAATCGCAAACGGAAAGGAAACGCAACTGACGAAAGACGGCGCGGAAACGATTCTAAACGGTTATCTGACGTGGGTTTATGAAGAAGAACTTTACGGGCGCGGCAACAAACGCGGCTATTGGTGGTCGCCTGATTCGTCGGCGATTGCTTTTTTGCGAACCGATGAAACGACTGTGCCGGAATTTATTTTGACGGACGAAATCGAAACAAATCCGCGAGTCGAAAAAACGCGCTATCCGCAATCGGGCGATACGAATCCGCTGGTGAAACTCGGTATTGTCAACGTCAAAAAGAAAGCGGCTAAATTCGCGGATTTGTCGAAATATAAGCCCGAAGATTTTCTAATTTCGCGTGTAACTTGGTCGCCCGATTCGCGTGTTGTGATGTTTCAGGCACAAAATCGTGAGCAAACTTTCCTCGATTTGAACGCCGCCGACCAAAACGGCAAAGTTTCGCTTGTTTTCAAAGAAACTTCAAATACTTGGGTTGAAGCGATTGATAATCCCGATTTTTTGAAAGACGGCACGGCGATTTGGCAATCGGAAAGAAGCGGTTTCAAGCATCTTTATCATTACGCCAACGACGGCAAGCTCATCAAACAAATCACCAACGGACGTTGGGAAGTCAGCCAATTTTTCGGCGTTGACGAAAAGAACGGTTTTGCATATTTTTCGGCAATCGGCGAGAACAACGATTGGCTTAATACGCACGTCTATCGGATTAAATTAGACGGTAGCGGAATGACAAAATTGACGCGGGAAGCAGGAACTCACCGCGCTTCATTTAACCCGACATTTACGCATTTTATTGACGGTTGGAGTGATGTCAATACGCCGATGCAGTTTCGTCTTTACCGCGCCGACGGCACACTCGAAAAAGTTTTAGACGAAAATAAAGTTGCGGTTTTGAAGGAATACAAACTCGGAAAACCCGAATTTATGAAGGTTAAAACCCGCGACGGCTTCGAGATGGAAGCCGTGATGATAAAACCGCCGGATTTCGATCCGAACAAAAAATATCCGGTGTTTGCCTACACATACTCGGGACCGCACGCGCCGAGCGTGAGAAATTCTTGGGGCGGAAATCGTTTTATGTGGCATCAGTTGTTGGCGCAAAAAGGGTATATTATTTGGATTTGCGACAATCGCACGGCGAGCGGAAAAGGCGTTGAATCAACGTGGAATGTCTATCAAAAAATGGGACAAACCGAAACGCAGGATTTGGATGACGGCTTTAATTATCTGAAATCTCTGCCTTACGTTGACGGAAATCGTTTGGGAATGTGGGGCTGGAGCTATGGCGGATTTATGACGAGTTATTTTATGACGCACACGAAAACGCTGAAAATGGGCATCGCGGGCGGTTTGGTGAGTGATTGGGCGTTGTATGATTCGATTTACACCGAGCGATATATGCGAACGCCGCAAAGTAATCCTAACGGTTACGCGAAAGGTTCGGTAACAAATTCGGCAAAAGATTTGCACGGAAATTTGCTGATAATTCACGGCACGATTGACGATAACGTCCATCAACAAAACGCGCTTAAGTTTATGTTTGAACTCCAAAAAGCCGGAAAACAGTTTGAATTTATGACTTACCCAACGCAACGACACGGCGTTGTCAATCCGCTCCAATCGAAACAAATGTATCAAATGATGACGAATTTTATCGAAAAGAATTTGTAAGCGAATAATTCCGATTGGAAAAGATTTGGCGGATTTAGACGAACATAAAATCGTGTAAATCCGTCGCTTTATTTGTAGTGATGTTTGCAGGCGGCAATGATGATTTCTTTGTCCGTAACTTTATAAACAAGCCGATGTTCGTCGTTAATGCGTCTTGACCAATAACCTTGAAAATCTCCTTTCAAAGGTTCAGGTTTGCCAATTCCGTCAAATGGATTTTTTGCTGTTTCGTTAATAATCCGGCAGATTCTTTCAAACAGTTTTCTATCTGTTTTCGCCCAATTACCGAAATCTTCAAAAACCTTTTGGTGAAAAGTAATTAGTCTCATTGAAATTGTTCTTGGTCAGGTGTAACGAGATTTCGATTTTCTTCAATATCGCGGATTATTTGTAAAAGCCGTTCACGATTGGCAGGCGAACGCCCTAAATATTCGGTTTCGCCACGTTCATAGACCGCAATTTCAATTTCCTTGTGTTTGAACAGAGTTTTCAGACTTTCCAAGAAATTTTGGTCAAGGTCATCGGCATTTACCTGAAAAATTGTTTGCATAAATTTCACCTTAGGCTATTTTACTTTTGTTTGTGCCGCAAAGCAACCATTTCAAAAACTCACCGCATCACAGGCGGTAGAGCGAAAATTCTACAAAAAAACTAATAAAAATTTGAGGTCAATCGGTATGTGGCAAAAAGTTCTGTCTTTGTTCGCAGTGTGTTTGGTGTGTCTTTTTTCGGCGCGGGCGCAAGTGGTTTTAGAAAATGAATCGCGGATTATTTTGAACGAAAAGACGGCGGACGTTTTTTTCACGCTTGAAAATCCGAATCAAACTTTTGACGGCAAAATCGAACTTGAATTGCTTGATACAAAAGACGCGGTGCGTTCAAAAATATCTTCGCCGCAAAAATTCAAAAGTGGCAAAGAAACTTATAAAATCATTTTACCGCTCGGCGATTTGATGGAGAAAAACACGAACGAAATCGCTTGGTTTCGGCTTCGCTATCGCGTTGGCGCATTGCAAGGCATCGTTTCGCTCTCGCAAATTCTCCGCGAAGTTTTTGAACTTCGCGTGATTGCTAACGATTATCTGCTTTCGGGAATGATTTATCGAAGCCGCATCAGAGCCACAAATCCTTTTACAAATGAAGCGGTTGCGGGCGTTAAAGTCAATGCCGAGTTAAATTTAGGACTCAAAGGCGACGACGAGCAAAAATTAAAATTAGCCGCTGAGGGCGAAACAGACGGGGAAGGTTTTGCCGTTTTGGATTTTCAGATTCCGATTGAAGCCGAATTTGACGATGACGGTGAAATAAAAATCACAGGCAGAAAAAACGGCGTGTTTCGTGAAGCGATTGAAGAATTGAGCAATGTCGGCTACGATTACACTTTTTTGATGCTGACCGATAAACCGATTTATCAGCCCGAACAGATGCTCAACGTGCGCGGCATTTTGCTCAAAGGTGCGGAAGGCAAAGTGGTTGTTCCAAACACGGAAGTCGAATTTCGCATCGCGGACGAAGACGACACGATTCTTTATCGTGAAAAAGTGAAAACTTCCGATTTTGGAATCGCGGCAATCGGTTGGAAAATCCCCGAAAACGCCAAACTCGGTAATTATCGAATTAGTGTCAAAAATCAAGATGACGAAAATTATGTCGGCGTTCAGCGCGTCAAAATTTCGCGCTACGATTTGCCGAATTTTGTGGTCAATGCTAAAGCCTTGAAACCGTTTTATTTAGCGGACGAAAAACAAGCGGAAGTCGAAGTCCGCGCCGATTATCTTTTTGGCAAGCCGGTTACGAAAGGCAAAGTGCGAGTCGTGCGCGAAAACAGCCGCGAATGGAATTGGAAAGAGCAAAAATACGACATCGAAGAAGGCGAAAAGCACGAAGGCAATACAGACGCAGAAGGGAAATTTACCGCCAAATTTGATTTGAGCGAAGCGCACGAAGATTTGGAAGACAGCGATTATTACAAATTCCGCGACCTCAAATTTACGGCATATTTTACCGATTCAACAACCAACAAAACCGAGCAACGCCGATTTGATGTGCGCGTTACGCGAGAGCCGATTCACGTTTATTTTATTGGCAATCGTTACGACCAAAACCCAGCTTTGCCTGTTAATGGATATGTTTCAACCTTTTACGCCGATGGAACTCCGGCGCAGTGTGAAGTCGAGATAAAAGGGCGCGAAGAAGACACGGACGACAAGCTCAAAACGCTCCAACGTCTAAAAACAAATTCGTTCGGCGCAGGAAAAATCGAATTTATGCGCCCGAAATTTGAACACGAAGACGATGATTTAGAAATCCGCATCACAGCCAAAGACGGTAAAGGAAACAAGGGAACTTTTGGCGAAGAAATCTATTTTGATGTGGATAATGATGCTTTGCGAATTAAAACCGAAAAATCAATTTTCAAACCGGGCGAAGCGGTTGAAATCAAACTGAAATCAAATCGTCAGACAGGTTTGGTTTATGTTGACGTAGTGAAAGGTTGGTCGGTGATTGATTCGTATTTTGTTAATCTGAAAATCGGAAAAGCAAAGGTGAAAATTCCTTACAAGCCGAATTTCAAAGGCGAATTGAAGATTGCCGCGTTTATGGAAGACGAAGAAGACGATTTAATCGAAGCCTCACGCGGCATAGTTTTTCCTTCGCCGCAGAACTTGAAAGTCGAAGCCGAATTTGACAAAGAATCTTACAAACCGAGCGAAGAAGCGCGGGTAAATTTCAGCGTTTTGGATTCGATTGGAAACACCGTCGAATCGGTTTTGGGCGTGGTGATTTTTGACCGCGCCATCGAAGAACGCGCTCGCACCGAAAGCGAATTTAACGGAATGTTTTCAAATTATTCGGGCTGGCTCGGCTATGGTGATTCGTTTGGCGGCGTGAATGTTAAAGACTTGAACGACTTGGATTTATCGAAACCGATTGCGGACGAATTGCAACTTGTCGCCGAAGTTATGTTTCAAGACCGCTATTATCGCCCGAACATTTTCCGAAGCCGAAGCTACGACACGGAGGCAAAATCGGTTTATGCCGAATATTTCACAAAACAGTTTACACCGATTGAAAAAATTCTCAAAGAACATTACGAAAAACGCAATTTCGAGCATCCGACGGACGAACAATTTCTGCGCCGGATTTTGAGCGAAAACGGTGTGAATTTTGACGATTTGCGCGACGTTTGGGAACAAAAATATCGGGCGGTTTTCAGCGTTGAAAAAACAAACGACACTTTGCAAATCTTTTCTGCCGGAGCGGATAAAATTTTTGACACGAAAGACGATTTCACGGTTTCGAGCGCGAGTTTTCTTTACTTTACACCGACGGGAAATGCGATAGACAAAGCGGTTAAGGATTTTCACACGCGCACGGGCGAATACATCCGCGACGAAAAGACTCTTTTCGCAGAACTCGGAATTACAGAACTGAAAGACCGTTTCGGTCGTCCGTATCACATAGATTTTGAGGTGTCGGGAAAATTTTATTTGATAAATTTTCGGAGTTTCGGAAAAGATGGTATTTTTGAAAAATATTATTATCGCGGAGATGATTTTCAAGTGTTTTCGAGCAAGATTGATTATTTTGCCGACACGGAAGCGAAGATTCTCAAAATCTTGCAAGCGGCAAAAAGTTTTCCGAAAGACGAAACTGAATTTAAAACAATTTTGGCACAAAACGATTTGGATTTTGACAAAATCCGCGACGGTTACGGTGAAAAACTCTATTTGGTAAAAAAACAATTTTCGCGCTACACGGATAAAGTTACGATTGAAAATGTCCAAAAATACGGCGAAGAAAAACAGATACAGCGCACGGTTATCACGCCCGTAACGCAGGAAATTATTACCTTCGACATTCGCGGCAAAGGCGCGGACAGACGCGAAAATTCTTCAGACGATTTGACGTTTGCCCAATTTACGCACGTTCTTTCGGAACAAAGCAAAGACGATGAAAAGCCGAAACCCGTTACGAAAAAAATCGTTTTTACCAACGGCACAGGCTCGATTAGCGGCACAGTTACCGACCCAAACGGCGCGGTTATTCCGGGCGCAATCCTAACCGTTAAGAGTATTGGCACAACTGCCGGCTACAATGGCACGACCACTACTGACGAAAATGGATATTACTTGCTTTTGCAGATTCCGGCGGGAACATACCAAGTTTCCGCAACAGCTTCGGGTTTCAAAAATTCCGTCAGGACAAGCGTTCCTGTAACTGCGAATAATACGACACAGGTTAATTTTACGCTAGACATTGGCGCAGCATCTACCGTTGTTAGTGTAAATGCTGATGTAACTACACTTGACACCTCTTCAAGTAAAATTAGCGCGAACGAAATTAAAAGTTTGCCAATCAATGGGCGAAATTATGTGGGTGTAAAAATTGTAACGAAATCGGGCGAAACTGAAGAAGGCGAAACCACACAGAATCAAAAGTCCACGCCGCGCCTTCGTGAATATTTTCCCGAAACGCTGGTTTGGAATCCGCAGATTGTTACTGATGCAAGTGGCAAGGCAACACTGAATTTCAAGATGGCGGACAACATTACGACTTGGAAACTTTACACGATTGCTTCGACCAAAGACGGCAAAATCGGTGTCGCGGAAAAGGAAATCACGGCGTTTCAACCGTTTTTTGTTGACCTCGAACCGCCGCGCGTTTTGACCAACGGCGATGAGATTTTCCTGCCGACACAAGTCAGAAATTACACGCCAACGAAGCAAAAAGTTGATGTAACGATGTCGAAATCGGATTGGTTTTCGTTTTTAAATGCAGAAACACGCACGTTAGTAAGTGTGCCGAATTCGCAAACTCAGAAAATCGAAGTTTTGCCGAACAGCGCGAAAAACGCCGTCTTTGGTTTCAAGGCAATCGCGCCCGTAAAAGACGGCAAACAAAAGGTTACGGCGATTGCCGAGAAAGAATCGGACGCGATTGAAAAACCTGTAACCGTCAGACCAAACGGGCAGGAAATTGTCCGCACGGATTCAAAATTGTTTCGTTCGGGAACAAATTTTGAGATAAATTTTCCGTCAAACGCTTTGCCGAAAACGCCGAAAGCGGAACTGAAAATTTATCCGAATTTGATGGCGCACGTTACCGAATCAGTCGAAGGTTTGTTGCAAAGACCTTACGGTTGCGGCGAGCAGACGATTTCTTCGACGTATCCGAATTTGATGATTTTAAAATTTACAAAATCTGATAATTTGTTGACGCAAAAGGCGAAAAAATATCTGCAAAAAGGTTACGAAAGGCTTCTGAGTTATCAATCGGCGGACGGCGGATTTTCGTATTGGGGCGGCAAAGATTCGTCTGACATTGCGCTGACGGCATATGCTTTACGGTTTTTGAACGATGCGCGAGTTGCGATTGAAGTTGATGCGAAAGTTATCGAAAACGCGCAAAATTATCTTATCAAACAGCAACGCGCCGATGGCAGTTTTACCAAAAAATATACTTGGGAAACAACGGAAGACGCAAAACGCACGAAACTTTTTACGAGCTATGTTGTGCGGACTTTGGCTTTGCTCAAAACCGATAAAGTTGTGTTAGATAAAGGTTTGGCTTATCTGAAAACGCGCAATGCGGAGATTGACGAGCCTTACGCGCTGGCACTTTTCGGGCTTGCTTCATTGGACGCGGGAAATCTCACGGACGCGAAAGCAATCGCCGAAAGACTCGAAAAAATGGCTTTGAACGAAGGCGATAAAGTTTATTGGAATTTGGAAACCAACACGCCTTTTTACGGTTGGGGAACAGCCGGACGCATCGAAACAACTGCGCTCGTTTTGCAGTTTTTGCTTAAATCCAAAGACGAAAGCCCAAAAACCAAAGACCTAATCTCAAAAGCCACAATTTTTCTGCTCAAATCGAAAGACCGCTACGGCGTTTGGTATTCAACGCAGACGACAATTAACGTGCTTGATGCGTTTCTGGCATCGCTTTCGGAGAGCAAAAATCAAACAATTCAGGTTTCGATGAACGGCGAAAAATTGAAAGATTTTGCAGTTTCGTCCGACCAAATCGAGCCGTTTATTTTGGATTTGACCGATAAATTATCATCGGCAAATCGTGTGGAAATAACGAGTTCAGACGATTCGACGCTGATGGCGCAAGTTGTTTCAACACATTATATTGATTGGGAAAATTCGGAAATTTCAAATCAAAATATCAATCAATCACGGCAACTGCGGTTTGATTACAAATGCGACAAATTGACAGCGAAGATTATGGACGAAATCACTTGCGCGGTTGAAGCCGAAAGATTCGGTTTTCAAGGTTACGGAATGCTTCTGGCGGAAATCGGTCTGCCGCCGGGTGCGGACGTTTCGCGTGAA
>CALMEH010000698.1 GCA_937863115.1 uncultured Acidobacteriota bacterium | reverse complement strand
TTTTTATGATTAAAGCTGTCCAACGAAGTGTGATATGTTGATCGGATTTTATCTCTTTGGCATAGCTCGAACTAAAATAATCCGCCGGAATTTTTATCATCCCGACAACAATTGCGCCATAGCTGACAACAATCGACATCACTATAAAAAACAACGTCCAAAGAGCTTTGCTCCACGTCAAGGTTTCCCAAAAATTAATCAGCCAACTCCAAATACTGCTCAAAAAATCCATTTGCTATTCGCCTTCCGCCGCCTCGATGCGCTTAAATTCCTTCCAAATAAAAATCATCCGATGAATAAATGTCCACATCGAACCGATTGCCAAAACCCAGAGAACTTGCGGCATTCGATTAAAAAGATAAAAATCCGAATTCCAATCCCACGTCGAAAGTGCGCCGATAATAAACAGAACAATGCGTTCAGGACGCTGTAAAAATCCGACATTTGCCTTCACACCTAAACCTTCCGCCCGCGCGGTTGTGTAGCTGACCATCACCGAGCCGAGCCAGCCGACACCGGCGAGAAAAACATTCAAAAGTGAATGTTGCGGCGAGTTTCCGGCATAAAAAACCATTATGCCTAAGAAACAAACCATATCCGAAACACGGTCGAGCGAAGAATCGAGAAAACCGCCGAATTTCGTTACATTTCCCGTCAGCCGTGCGACGTTTCCGTCAAGCATATCAAACAAATTCGCCACAATCAGCACGATGCCCGCCCAAAAGAATTCGCCGAAACCGAAAAGAACGCCGCAACCGACATTAATCATAACGCCGATGGTCGTCAAAATGTTCGGATGAACCCCAGCCGAAGCAAGTCCGCGCACCATCGCATTGATGATTCGCATTGCTCCGCGCCCGATGCTTTCTCCTAACATTATCTTTCTAGTTTTTGAGATTTGATACAGTTTTTTTTGATATTTCTAAAAAACTTTCCAATTTATTATTTAGGAAACGCTGTTTCCGTCGGTCCTTCAAACGCAAATGTTGAGTATTTACAAGAAGTTGTATCCATCCCTCCAATTACAGGCGTAATAATTGAACAAGCCCACTGAGTTTGAACACCCGCAGTTACACTAACTCTCCATAAATTTGCTAAATTTTGCAATAAATTTTGCCCTTTTTTTCCTTCACCGACATTACAACCCATTAAATGAACTTCTCCATTCGTTGAAAAATATCCAGATAAACGGCTTAATTCGGACTGGATTTTACTAAAATTATAGTTACCAATCGCAACTAATGGCGCAGGTTTAGTAGATTTACCACTGGCAATTGCTTGCAAACCCGGTTTTCCATGACCATGAATGCGGAGCATTTTAATCGGTTCGGTTAAAGCTCTTTCTATCAGAAGATTAACCATTTTATTAATTGTATCGCCGTCCCTCATCAATATCGGTTTTCCGCCTGCCTCAACAATCCACGCAGTTTCAGATAAAATCAGACCTGGATCAACTGTATCAATCACATCATAATATCCGGCATCAACACTATTTATTGCCGTTACTTTGCTTATTCCGATTGCCATAACATTTTATTTCTCCTGTTTGTTTTGCTTAAATTTACCGTAACAACTTCACTCAAGTTTGATCGGGCAATCTAAAGAAAACGTCCGATTTTCAAATCGAATCCTTCAAATGTAGGAGTTAAAATCTATAACTTTCAACTTTATTTTTGGTCGTGAATAGTCTTCAACCTGTAAATCTCGAAATTTCTCACTCCGTTGGGAGTTTTCACCTTTGCTTCGTCGCCTTCTTCCTTGCCCATTAAGGCTTGACCGATTGGCGAAACGGTTGAAATCAAACCATTTTCAGGGTCAGATTCTTCCGACGTTACCAATTTGTATTTAATTTTTTCGTCGCGGTCAAGGTCATACAAAGTAATTTCCGAGCCGTAAGCCACGCGGTCGGTCGGGATTTTTGTAATATCAATCGAATCAACTTCGCTCAGACGCTGCATAATCTGCGCCATTCGAGCCGAAACCATTGATTGTCGTTCAAGCGCGGCTTTATATTCCGCATTTTCCCGTAAATCGCCAAATTCTCGTGCTTTTTGAATTTCCTTCGGCAAATCGAAGTGCAATTCGAGTTCGAGTTTTTCGAGTTCGTCTTTTAACTTTTTCTTTACTTCTTCCATAATTTTGGGTTTCTGGTTTCTAATTTCCAGTTTCTAGTCGAAAATCACGAACCAGAAACGAGAAACCAGAAACTATAATTTCGATTCATTCGGCGCGGCAAACGAAATGCCAATGTCACGGGCGGTGCGGACGAGTTGACCGTCAACTTTGACGTTTTTGATGTTCGCAATCGCATCTGCCAACGGAACGCTGTGAACTTCTCCGGCTTTGAGCGCGACCATAACGCCGGTTTGCCCGTTTGCCAGAGCGCGAACGGCACACGCGCCGAAATTCGTGCCTAACATCCTGTCAAAAGCATTCGGCGAACCGCCGCGTTGCAGATGTCCGAGAACGACACAACGCGATTCTTTGCCTGTTTCGGCTTCGATTCGGCGGCGCAGATGACTTCCGACTCCGCCAAGCCGCATCGCTTCCGCATCCAGATAAATCGGTTTTGTTCCAACTTCAACCGCACCTTCGGCAACAACGATATTTGTAAAACTCGATCCGTCTTTTTCGCGTTGTCTAACCTTTTTCAACACCGAATCAATCGAAAACGGAATTTCGGGAATCAAAATTATATCCGCACTTCCGGCAAGCCCCGAATGCAAAGCAATCCAACCCGTATTTCTGCCCATCACTTCCAAAATCATCACACGGTCGTGCGAGGCGGCAGTTGTGTGCAATCTGTCCAAGGCTTCGGTCGCAATATCAATCGCAGTCATAAACCCGAACGTCAATTCGGTTGCCGACAAATCATTATCAATCGTTTTCGGAACGCCGATAACCGGAAAACCGCGCCGATGAAATTCCTCGGCAATCGCCAGAGTTCCTTCGCCGCCGATGACAATTAGAGCTTCGATTTCGAGTTTTCTAAGATTATCGAGAGCTTCGTCAATCGGCATATCGGGAATTACGGGTTTGCCTTCAATCATTTTGCAAAAACTTCCCCGATTTCGAGTTCCCAAAATTGTTCCGCCACGCGGCAAAATTCCGCCAACGCTTCTCTTTGTCAGTTTGACGGTTTTCGGTTCGCCCAAAATGCCTTCAAAACTGTCTTCGATGCCAACGCACTTCATCCCGAATTCGCCAATCGCCGTTCTGACAACAGCGCGAATTACAGCGTTCAAACCCGGCGCATCACCGCCGCCCGTTAAAACTCCAATTTGTTTATACATAAACCGTAAAAAGGTGGCAAAGCAAAGAATATTTTACTTTAGAAGCGCAAAAAATGCTAAAAGCAAAAGACTTAAATTTTCTATATTGTAACGCCTTTTCCACAAATCCGAATTAAAGTAAGATTTTAGACAATGAATCAAACACAACCGCAAGTTTCCTTTCGTGAAGCATTCCTCTTTTGGCTCAAGCTCGGATTTATTTCATTTGGCGGACCTGCGGGGCAAATTGCTTTGATGCAAAAAGAACTTGTCGAGAGCAAAAAATGGATTGAGCAAGACGATTTTCTTCACGCTTTGAATTTTTGTATGCTTCTGCCCGGACCCGAAGCGCAGCAGCTTGCAACTTATATCGGTTGGCGATTGCACGGCATCAAAGGCGGAATCGTTGCCGGCGCGTTTTTCGTCATTCCTTCCATATTTTTACTACTGATTTTGTCTTATATTTACGCGGCTTACGGCAATGTTCCGCAAGTTTCGGCGGTTTTGGAAGGATTCAAAAGCGTTGTCGTGGCAATCGTTGTTGAAGCCGTTTTGAAAATTGCAAAAAAGGCTTTTAAGAATTATTGGCACGCAATTATCGCGGCTCTGGCGTTTATCGCAATTTATTTTCTGCATATTCCTTTTCCGCTAATCGTTATCGGCGCAGCGGTTTTCGGCTTTTTAATTGCCAAATTCGCCAAGTCAGATCCGCTTGCGGTAACGGGCAAGATAAACTCCGAATCACAAATTACAGATGACAAATTACAAATCGAAAATCAAATACCAAAGACTAAAAACCGTTTCCTTAAACTAATTACCGTTTTCGCAATTTTATGGATTGTGCCTTTTTTTATTGTCGGTTTGGTTTTCGGTTTTGAAAATGTAGCTGCAAAGATTTATCTGTTCTTTTCGCAAGCCGCATTTGTAACCTTTGGCGGCGCGTATGCAGTTTTGGCTTACGTTAATCAAGCCGTCGTGAGCGCAGGTTGGATAACTTCGGAACAAGCTGTTGACGGTTTGGCTTTGGCAGAAACTACGCCCGGACCGTTGATAATGGTTTTGCAATTTATCGGATTTATGACAGGTTGGAACAATTCCGGCACGATAAATCAAACTTCTTTCGCCATTATTTGCGGGCTTTTGACCACTTTTGTTACTTTTTTACCATCGTTCTTTTTTATCTTCGTTGGTGCGCCATATAT
>CALMEH010000697.1 GCA_937863115.1 uncultured Acidobacteriota bacterium | reverse complement strand
CAAATATAAACCATCAATTCGTGTGGTTGCGGCGTTAAGATAAATTGCGGAAAACACACCCACGAATGGCTAAATCCGGCTGTTTTGACAATTGGGTCAAGCCATCTTGTAACTATTTCGGCAATTGTCGGAATATCTCCTCTGGAAATATTTTCTAACGGATCAATGATATAAAAACCGTAATGACTCATAATTGTTTTCCTCTAATTTTTTCTTTCCCAAAGATTGCAAAAATTTCTTCCATCTGCGGAAGAATCTCTACCTTTTTTGCCCACGATTCTTTGCTCGGCGAAAAGACCTCCTGAAAAACTTGCATATCTATTCGCGCCGGATTTTGCGGGTTCGGCAAATTCATTGTTCCGAATTTGAAAAGAAACAAATTAAAACCTGCCGTGTTTTTGTCAAAATATGCGTTGCCTGCAAGGTCTGCGAAAAAATTGAATTTTGAATAACCTTGTCTGACAGGCGTAGGTTTATCGCTGATTTCGTTCCACGTTCCTTGATAATCGCCTGCCGTTCGCGGATTGCCAGTTATTGGCACACAGTCTAAATTGATTGCAAAATCGCAATAGATTTTTCTCGTCGGAATCAAAAGCGTTACGTTAGTTTGTAGTTCCATAATTATTCAAGCCACGATAAAATTCATTTCATTCTAATCAACTATAACGGATGATTGACGAAGTATCGCCGATTGATTTGCGGGAGAATGACCAATAAAAAAAAGGCGCAATGAAATTTAATACTTCATTGCACCTTTTTTTATTCTAATCCGAATTTACGGTTGCGCGGTAAAGTTCAAATCTTCAACCGCATCTTGAAGCGTGACGATTTGCGATGGATTTGCAAATTGATGACGCTTGTCGGCAACTTGCACGGTGTAGGTCGAACCGACTTCCAAATCTTCAAACTTATAATAACCGAAAGCATTGGTTTTGATAGTTGCAACTTCGCCGGACGGATAAGTTAAAGTAACTCGTGTGCCGTTGATGCCGATGCCGTTGGCATTGACGATTCTGCCACCGATGTTCACGCCTGCCGCGACGGGATTTATCGGCTGCACCGTGCCGGTTACGGCGAGGGTGTATGGTCCGCTCGGTCCCGGCGGTGTTCCGCCCGTTGAATAACCGTCAACGACGATATTATAAGTTCCCGCAGGCATTGACGTAATCGCTACAGTTTCGACAGCTCCGCCGACTCCGTCATCATCAATGACGATGCCGTCCGCCAGATTATTACTGCAAACATTCGTATAAA
>CALMEH010000696.1 GCA_937863115.1 uncultured Acidobacteriota bacterium | reverse complement strand
TCTGCGCGGTGTTGATTGCCAAATTGACGGTGTCGGGCAAATTCCGACCACCGTTTTTTACGGCTTGTGCTTCTTTCCGAAGTCGTCCACCTTTGCATTCGGGGCATGTTGTGTAGCCGCGATATTTCGCCATGAAAACTCGAACGTGGAGCTTATATTTTTTCGTTTCCAACCACGCAAAAAATCCGCGAACGCCTTTCCATTTACCTTTCCCTTCAAAAATTGTAATCTTCTGCTCATCGGTCAAATCGGCAAACGGCGTTTTCAGAGAAATATCTTCGCCAGCGCAAAAGCCTTTAAAGCCCATTCGTATTGCGGGCGTCTGAACGGTTCGACCGCGCCCTCCGAAATCGAAAGATTTTCGTTCGGCACGACCAAATCAAAATCAATATCAATCGTATTTCCGAATCCTTGACACAAAGGACAAGCACCGAAAGGCGAATTAAAACTAAACAGACGCGGTTCAGGTTCTTCGTAAATTGTGCCATCAAATTTGCAAATGAATTTATCCGAAAAATTCAGCTGTTGAGGCTCTTTTTCCG
This sequence comes from uncultured Acidobacteriota bacterium, assembly GCA_937863115.1. GTDB lineage: Bacteria > Acidobacteriota > Blastocatellia > Pyrinomonadales > Pyrinomonadaceae > CALMEH01. The sequence goes on along the minus strand of CALMEH010000696.1, from coordinate 711 downwards.
ACGTTACGACAACTGCCGCGCCACACTCGCGGAAACAAATTTCAAGCGAATCGACCAATCTTTGACGAATTAAATTATCGGCTTTCAAACGGTCAATTAGAACGAAAGTGTTTTCAAAATCTTCAAATTTATAATCTTCCGGCTTCTGCAAATCAATTGTTTCACCGTCACGGAAAAATCGCGTGAAACCGTTTTGCATCAAACCCATTAGATTTGCGATTTGCGATTTGCGATTTGCGATTTTTTGATCGTGTTCCAACGAAAATAGAACATAAAATCTCGTGCCTTCTTCTAATTTTTCCAAAATTTCATCGGCGGCTGATTCTGGCGAATCTTTTTTTACTTCGTTTCCGCATTTGTAACAGAATGTTTGCCCGACACGCGCAAAAAGCAAACGCAAATAATCATAAATTTCTGTTTGCGTGGCAACGGTCGAACGCGGATTTTTGGTCGAATTTTTTTGACGAATCGCAATCGCCGGCGCAATGCCGATAATTTCGTCAACGTCCGGCTTATCCATTCGTTCGAGAAATTGCCTCGCATATGCCGAAAGCGATTCGACATATCGGCGTTGACCTTCCGCATAAAGCGTATCAAAGGCAAGCGACGATTTGCCCGAACCCGAAACGCCCGTTACCACCGTCAGCTTATTAATCGGCAGACGAAAGGAAATATTTTTCAGATTATGAACCCGCGCACCGCGAACTTCAA
>CALMEH010000695.1 GCA_937863115.1 uncultured Acidobacteriota bacterium | reverse complement strand
CCGCTCGCTTTAATCGGCGGAACGATTGCGATTATTATCTTATACGTTTTCGCGCACGTTGCTTACTATTACGTTCTCGATCCGGCGGCGATTTCCTCCGTTTCAAAAGATTCGTCAGTCGCAAAAGTCGTCGTTTCAAAATTTTTCGGCGGCGATATTCAAACTTTTGCCACAGGATTTGCTGTTTCGGTTTTTACAATCGGTTTAATGCTTTCGTCAATCGGAACTCTGCACACTTCGATCTTAACAGGTGCGCGTGTGCCTTACGCGATGGCGAAAGACGGCGTAATGTTTGAACCGATGGGCAGATTGTCGCAGGGAACTCGTGTTCCGGTGATTGCTTTAATCGTGCAAGGCATCTGGGCTTCGGTTTTGGCGTTGTCAGGTTCATTTGATACGTTGACAGATTATGTTGTTTTCGGTTCGTGGATCTTTTACGCGCTGGCGACTTCGACTATTTTTGTTTTTCGGTTTCGTTATCCAAATGCAGAACGTCCTTATAAAGCGTGGGGTTATCCCGTTGTTCCCGTTGTGTTCTTAATTGTGGCAGGATTTTTGTTGTTCAGCACAGTCAGAACAGATTATTACCAAATCTTGGAAAATCTTGGAACTTTAACCAATCCGAGTATTTTTAGACAGATTTTTACCGTCATCACCGCGCCTTCAATTGCCGGAATTATCTTGATTTTACTTGGATTGCCAATTTATTATTATTTAACCAAGGAAAATAATAAAGATTCTGAGGCGGATAATAAATAAATGGCAATTACAGACAGAAGAAGCGGGCGCGACAGGCGAAACATCGAACGATTTAAGGTAAATATCGAGGTTGAATGGGAAGGACTTGTCGGCAGTAAAAACGGCACAATCAGCGATATTTCGCCACACGGTTGTTTTATTCTTTGTTCCGGCGAAGTCGAAGACACCGAAACTGTCAAAATTTATTTTCCTTTAACGGACGGCAGACGCATCGAATTTTGGGGCGAAGTTGTTAATCACGTCTATGAAATCGGTTTTGCCATTAGATTTATTGATTTGTCGGACGCGCAAAAAGATTTTTTGGAGAAATTTGTTGATACACTTCGTGAAGATTAAGAAATTTTCACCACAAAGACACAGAGAACACAGAGATTTTTAATATTTTCTCAGTTTACCATGTGTCTTTGTGGTGAACTAATCTTCCTTCAATTTATCCAACGCTTCGCGGGCGATTTCGCGGTCGTCGAAATGAAATTTGTCGTTGCCGATTATTTGGTATGTTTCGTGTCCTTTGCCGCAGATTAAAACGACATCGTTTGGTTTGGCTTTGGAGATTGCTTGATGAATCGCTTCGCGGCGGTCAGAGATTGAAAGATACGGGCAATTCGTTTTTTGGATTCCAACTTCGATTTCTTCGATTATTTTCAAAGGATTTTCCGTGCGCGGATTGTCGGAAGTTACGATGACTAAATCTGAATATTTGCCTGCTACTTCGCCCATCGGAGCGCGTTTTGTTTTATCGCGGTCGCCGCCGCAACCGAAAACAGTGATGATTCTGCCCGTTGTTAAATCTTTCGCGGTTTTCAGAGTATTCAAAAGCGCGTCGTCCGAATGCGCGTAATCAACAACAACGGCAAAATCGCCATCGTGTTCGACTCGTTCAAATCTGCCCGGCGCACCGACGCAAGTTCTTAAACCTTCAACGATTTTGTCTAAATCAAAACCCAATTCCAAACCCGCAGACGTTGCCGCAAGCATATTATAAACGTGCGGTTTGCCGACAAGCGGCGATGTGATATTTCTTTCGCCGTTTGGAGTTTTTAAAAGAAAAGACGTGCCTTTTATTAACGAAACTTCGATGTTTTCCGCCGTCAAATCAGCGGTTGAATTCTGCGAAAAAGTTAAAACTCGCTGACCGTTTGCCTTTAAGTCATTCGCTAATTTCGCGCCCCATTCGTCATCAATATTTATGACCGACGACGCAGGTTTTTCGCCGATTCTGCCATCAAACAATTTCTTTTTTGCGTCGAAATAATTTTCCATCGTCAAATGATAATCGAGATGATCGCGCGTCAGATTCGCAAAAATCGCCACGCGAAATTTCAGCCAATCGCAACGATGCAAGTCAATCGCTTGCGAAGAAGTTTCCATCACGGCAGTTTTGCATCCTTCGATCACCGCTTCGCGCAAAAATTTATTCGTGTCGGATGCTTCGGGCGTTGTTCGCACGGCTGCTTCCGATTTATCGCCGATGCGATATTCAACCGTTGTCAACATCGCGGCTTTTTCGGCGTTGGATTCGGCTAGAGCAAAGCAGAGATATGTCGTTGTCGTTTTGCCGTTCGTGCCGGTAATGCCGACTAATTTCAAATCGTGCGACGGATTGCCGTAAATCACCGACGCGGCTTTTGCCAATGCCGAACGCGCATCGGAAACCTTGAGCCACGCGCCGGAAAAATCTTCGGGTGCGTCTAATTCCGAAATAATTCCGCTTGCGCCGCGCCGCATTACGTCTTCTACAAAGCGATGCCCGTCCATCGTCAAACCACGCACGGCGACAAAAAGCGCACCTTCCCGCGCTTGCCGCGAATCGTGCGTAACGCTCGAAACTTCCATCGTTTCATTACCGAAAAAAACGGCATCTAATTGATCGGCAACTTGTTTGGCTGTTAATGTTTGAATCATATATTTTGAACAATTCGGATTATACGATTTTGGCGCAAGTTTGCGAAATGAGCTATTATTTAAGTTGAAAGGAAAGTAAAAAAATGGATTTTATAAAAATTATTTTAATCGCTATCGGGCTTATCGTTTTATTAGTCGCCGGATATTGGCTGATTGGAGTAGTTTACGGACTTTTTTGGCTTTTGCTTTATGCCGGAATAATCGGCGCAATCGGTTACGGCGGCTATAAATTGTTTTTTTAAAAAAAAAAAACCAAACCCCAATTGGAAGAAAAAAAGCCGATTGCCATTGCCGATTTGCAAGATGCCGACCGCGCTCTGGAAGAATATAAGCGCAAGTATTTGCCGAAATAAGCGGGAAGTAAAAAGTAAAAAGTGGATTGTCATTTGATATAACTTAATTGCTTTTGCTAGATTTTTAATTTGCGGAAAACCTGTCCGTAAAAAAATAAGCTGAGATGGTGTAATTGGTAGCCACGCGGGTCTTAGAAGCCCGTGCCGAAAGGCGTGCGAGTTCGAGTCTCGCTCTCAGCAAATCCCCTTTACTCGTGATTACAAATTACAAATAACAGAAAAAAGTAATTTGTAATTTGTAATCACGAGTAAAGCGAGTGTTCGACATTTCCAACCAAGTTAGATATTCTTTCCTTATACCGATTTTATCGGATTTTTTAACAGAAACTTATTACTAAAGCGTTTGGTGTGAGCATTAAAACACCGAACGACTTTTATTTTTTAATTAATGAAAACAGAAATAATCGAAACTTCCGCCGTTGAACGTGAAATAAAAATTGAAATCGAAGCTGATGCGGTGAAGGAAGTCTATCACAGAGTTTCCCAAAAATATGCGAAAGGAGCGCAAATTCCGGGTTTTCGTAAAGGTTTTGCACCGATTGATGTCGTTAAATTGCGCTTTAAAAGTGAGATTCAAAACGAAACATTGCAGGAACTTTTGGCAAAATGGGTTACGCAAGCAATTCAAGAAAGCGGTCTGCATCCTTTGAGCGAACCGCAACTGCATCTCGAAGATGCTGAAAATATCAAATTAAACGGTTCACAATCGCTTAAATTGCACGTTCATTTTGAAGTGATGCCCGAAATTCCGACTCCCGAATATAAAAGTTTAGAAGCCGTTCGGCGCGTTAAACCGCTTACCGGTAACGAAACTAAGGAACTGATTCAAGAGCGTTTGCAAGAAGGCGCGACACTCGTTCCGGTTGAAGATCGCGCTTCTGAAAAAGGCGATACTTTGCTCGTTGATTTGGAAGGAATTTTTGTAGATTCGCCCGATGAACCGCCGATTACCGCCGCTGATTTGGAAATAAATCTGGGCGATGAAATGATTGAAGAATCGTTCACGAACAATTTGATGGGTGTCAAAGAAGACGATGAAAAAGAATTTACCGTCGCTTATCCCGAAGATTTTACTTCGCCGGTTTTGGCAGGAAAAACTGTCAATTATAAGGCGAAAATCAAATCAGTCGGCAAAATGGAATTGCCCGAATTAGACGATGAATGGGCACAGAGTTTAGACGAAGGTTATGAATCTTTGGAAGATTTGCGGGGTAAATTGTCGGGCGAATTGGAAACAATGGCAAAAGCCGATGCCGATGCGCGTGTCCGCAACGAATTGATTCAAAAGTTGATTGAAAACCACGAATTTGAAGTGCCGAATGCGTTGGTTGAAAATCAAGCCCGTAATCTTTTGAACAATTTTGCGATGGATATGCAACAGCGCGGCGTTGATTTACAAAGCGTCGGCGAAGATTTTGTGCAAATGATTTATGAACAGACTCGCACACAAGCCGTCCGCGACATTCGCGGTGCAATGCTTCTGGAGAAAATCGCCGAACTCGAAAACGTCGAAGTAACGCCCGAAGAAATTGCTACGGAAATTGAGATGATGGCGAAACATTATCGCGCCACGCCTGAACAAATCCGCAAATCGCTCGAAGAACAAGGCGGCGATGCGAACATCGCGCACAGCCTGCGAAACCGCAAAGCCGTCGAAGCGATTGTTTCCAACGCCAAAGTAACCGACGGCGAATGGATTGACGAAACTGTTGCACCGCAAATAGAAGCGGAAAAGGAAGCGGTTGAAGAAGAAAAAACCGAGAAAAAGCCGAAGAAAAAAGCGGCGAAGAAAGAGAAGTAATGTTTTTTTCCACAGATGAACACAGATAAACACGGATAATTTAATCAAATTTTACATCTGAGTTCATCGGTGTTTATCTGTGGATAATATTTCTTTGTAAAAAGAATATCATTTGAGAATTTGCATTTTGGCAAAGAAGTTGTAAAATCAAAGTCGAATCGGCATTTAGCCGTTTGTTTCTGCAATTTAACTCTGTCAAATTAAAGTAATTCATAAAGAAATCTAAGAGAGAGAAAAAATTATGGCTTTAGTTCCAATGGTTGTCGAGCAAACTTCGCGCGGCGAACGTGCTTTCGACATTTATTCGCGTCTTTTGAAGGACAGTATTATTTTTATCGGAACGCCGATTGATGACCAAATCGCTAATCTGATTGTCGCTCAGCTTCTTTTTCTCGAAGCTGACGATCCCGAACGCGACATCAATTTGTATATCAACAGTCCAGGCGGTTCTATCAGCGCTGGCATGGCG
>CALMEH010000694.1 GCA_937863115.1 uncultured Acidobacteriota bacterium | reverse complement strand
TTCTGCCGTCACAACAATCCCGGGGAAAAGCTTTGGTGCATCTTTGAACTGATAAAGCGGCGCGAGTCTGGTTTTAATTTCCGTCAGAGCCGCATCTGGATCAATGCCCTCAGCGAGTAAAGATTCGCGCAATTCTTCAATCGTCCAATCAGCGTCAAAAGCGAATTGATCAATGCGATTCAGCATTTCCGCACTGTCGGTAGTCGGTTTTTTGGTATTCATTTGTTTTCTCCTTCATTTTCGTTGGGCGCGGAGTAAATATTGGCGGGACTTTAAATGCAAAACGCGCCACCCGAATTAATTATTTTCTGTTAAATATCAAATTTTTGTTTTACTTTGCTGACGATTGTATTTAAACGCTTGCGAGCATTATAAATGCGGTCAACTTCAATTCCAGTAAATTCAGCTATTTCTCTGGAAGCATTATGGTTATAATCCATTGCTTCAATCATTGCCGAAACTTCCGCATCACCGGTGGCGGCATCATAAATTTCCTGCAAAACCTCGTCATAAAACTTTTTTCGTTCGGCGGCAATTAATTCTTCTTCAGGCGAAAGTTGCTGCCTGACAAGCCATTCCGTATCTACAAATTGACGAGTAGCTTTGGCGGCGACAAAATTTTCTTCGGCAACCTCTAAAACTTTCGCATTTTCTGAATTTGCAATAAACTTGCGATTCGTTTCGTTGATGAAAATTTTGTTATCTTTACCCGTTGAAAGATGAAAAAGTTTGCTGTCAATTACGCCCTGCATATATTTGTAAAAGTCCGGGGCTGTTTCGGGATTCCAATTTCGCCCGTCGTCGCCCGGTGTCAAAACCTCTTCAAAAGCCAGCGTAACAATGGAAGGCGCAGTTTCACCTTTGGGAAGTTCCGTCTGATTTCCCGTGCGCCAAAATTTCTTTTTGGCTTCGATTTTGGCATATTTTGTTAAATTAAGAAGTAATTTCGATTGTTCTTCGTAACTCAGTGAGTCTAAATAAATTTTGGCTTGATTCATAAATATTTTCTGTTTGCTTGCCCTCCCATTACAAACGACCAAAACTACAAGCCGTTAAATAAATCAAATTTTAGCCGAAAAATCGGTTCATTATAAATCGTTTTTCTGCCCTATATGTATATTTGCCGAGTCGGACGGATTATTCGCCGTTAATTTCGGATTTTTTTGATTTATTTTTTGAAATGCCAAAATCTTTAAAAATCAATCAATTTTTGCGGTGAATCAAACCACTTATATTTGATTATGCCGAAACTGATTACTTTTTCTCCAACAAATCTTATAGATGGCGAGTTTTAATTGAAATTATCCGATATCAATACTGAAAAAAACGACCTCCATATTTGCCCTACAATCGTTTTTTAAGAGGGAAGCCTAATAATATCATTCACCAAAAATCAACTTTTAGATTGTCTAACCGATTCTTAACCCCAAATGATCACACGGAGCATCGGTCAAATCTTGTTCAACTCCAAGATATTTTTCGGTTGTTTGAATTGAATCGTGTCCTAATGAAAGCTGAATCTGGTCAATCGGCGAGCCGCCTTTGTGTGCGAGTTTGGCAAATGAGCGGCGCAAGTCGTGGGGAGCAATGCCTTGTTTTTCCAACTTTTCGGCATAACCGACGACTATATCGTAAATCGCTTGATCGGTTATGCCTTCGCCCATTATATTGCCACCTTTATTGACTCGGCGAAATATAAAGCCGCTCTCGATCCTCGCCGCATACGTCCAACTGTCAATAGCAGCTTTCGCCCACGAAGGCATCGGAACGGTTCGCATTTTGTCGCGTTTGCCGACAATATCCACAATCGCCCAGCGTCCTTCGCGTTGCTGAATATGCGAAACGGAAAGAATCGCCGCTTCCGCTCGCCGCAGACCGCAACCAATCAAAACTGATAGAACAGCACGGTCGCGGATGCCTTTTAGTGTTTTCACGTCCGGCGCGTTCAACCAAAACTGCGCTTCTTCACGGGTCAGCCAATTTCCCGTGCGCCTGCCGCGAAACGGAACTCCTTTGACAGCACGAATACCG
>CALMEH010000693.1 GCA_937863115.1 uncultured Acidobacteriota bacterium | reverse complement strand
TTTGTGCCGGAGTCGGCATCGTCAGGACCGTTGCGAACAATGGTTGGAAACGGTGTGCCGTTTGAAGTATTGCCGCCATAGAAATCGCCGCCAATAACCGAACCACCAACAACAAAAGCGTGGCTTGCCCAAGCGTGGTCAGAGCCGACGTTCACACCCGAACCGCCAGGATTGAATGTGCGGTTGAAATCCGAAAGCGTAAATTGAGTAACTTTATCGCTTAAGTTTTGAACAATCATTTCATCATAAAACGCCCGCATCGCTTGACTGACTTGTGCGAGCAGATTGCCTTGGTTAATCAATTGCCCCGTGTGCGTATCCCAACCACCGAGTGTGCAGAAGAAAATCTGCCGATTGACGTTTAAGACAACGCGGCTTTTTACAATTCGCGCAATTTGTTTTAATTGGTTGCCAAGAGTCGTATTCGGAAATGCAACGGTCGTTTCGACATTGTTGCCGAGTGCTTGACTGATTTCTATTGCCTGACGATTAATTTGATTTGTTGCAACAATTAAATCCGAATTATCGGCAATATTCAGCGAAGCGTTCAAGGCTTCCAAACGTGCGTTGCCAATCGTTGAACCATCGCTCCCTAAAAGCGCAAGAACATTGCTCAAAGGCGTTGGCGCAGGCGAGAAAGAAGCCGGTTGTGTGCTTTGACCGATAGTAAAAAGCGTTGCTCCGGCAAGCGAACTAATTGTGGGAACAAGCCGCGCCGGATTTGCCACTAAAGTCATTTTATCGGAAATTCGTCCACCCCAACCGTTTAGGACAGCCATATCCGAACGCGCCGTTTGATGTTGATTTACTTGGTCCGTGTGCGAAAAAAGGTTATAAGGTCGCCGCGCTGTGCCGTTTTGATAAGTCAAGCGCGTAGTTGGTTCAACCAATGTGCCGATGTTTGTTACAGCCGCCATTTTTCCCGTTGCCCAGAGCGGATGCAAACCGGCATTGATGCCGCCAGTTACCGTGCCAAACGAAGGATGTAAACCGTAAGAAAGATTTCCGATGCGCGGCACATTAATCGGCAAAAGTGTATTTTGTGCGAGAGCCAATCCTTGTCCGAAGCGACCATCAGCGTAAGCCTGATAATTACTGACGTTTGCGTCGTTGTGAATCGGAATTATCATATTGTTAGCGTCGTTTCCACCAGAAAGAAAGATGCAAACCAAAGCTCTGTAATCCGAAGGAACAGCGGAATTATCAATTGAATTTTGGGCAAATGCGCTCATCGCTCCAAAATGGTGCATTTGCGTTGCAAGTGCGGTCATTCCTAAAGCGCAAGTTGATTTTTTAATAAATTCTCTTCTATTTTCTTTCATAATTTTGTTTGTCGTTAGTTGTTCGTAGTTAGTTGTTAAGAAGTTTTTCAACGAGCAACTAACTACCAACAACTAAACAATCTATCTCTGCACCTGATATTGCGACGAAGCCGCGATTAAATAAATTGCCGTTTTAGCACGAGGCACGATGCCCGTTTCGGGAATTGTCAAAACTGCGTTGAGAATTGCCGTCCTCTGCGTTGTGGTCAATGTTCCGTGCATCATTTTGTTGTTCAAATAATCCATAAGTTGAACGCCGGACGGATCGGCGGCGGCAATATTGACAGCTTCATCAAGAACCAGACTTGTGCCTTGCAGCGTGTCGGTTGCATTCGGCTGAATACCGTTGAAAACCATTGTATAGACAAAATTAATGCGGTTGATTCCCAAACCTGTATTCATTAACTCAAATTCGGGCGCAAGAATATTTGTTCCGGGAATAATGTAATCAGGCGAATAATAATTGAAAACCGTTGGCGAATAAAATGGATTTTGTCCCATTCGTGCCGTGTAAAAACTCAACATTCCATCGCTCGGACCATTTACAAAAAAGTTTGTGGCAGGATAATGACGAGCTAAAGTTGTCGCCATTAAAACAGGTTCGCGTAATTTTCCATAACGCGGCGCGGTTTTGATATTTCCGCGAGCTTCGACATCAAGCAAAATTGCTTTGACAACTTCTTTCATCTGTGTCGGATTTGTCCGATTT
>CALMEH010000692.1 GCA_937863115.1 uncultured Acidobacteriota bacterium | reverse complement strand
TTCTATATTTGTGTTGGCTTTATTTGATTCGCGCTTTTCGGGCAGACTTGAATTAACTGAGACATTTTCGTTTGATGTTTGATTTGTTGGCGGATTTACGATTATTGTTTGATTCGTATTTGTTTCAACGGTTGGTGTCGGCGTGATTTGCTGAACAATTTCGACAGGTTTTCTAAAAACCAGAAACCAGAAACCGGAAACCAGAAACAACAACACGAATGCCGCGCCGAAAGCGAATTTCGGCTGTCCGAAAAATTCAATCAACGAAGCGAAAAAAGGTGTTTTTTGTTCAATCGTCTGCGTTCTTTCGGTCAATTTTCCAATTATTACGCGTGTGAACGCAACGCGCTCGCACCGTTTTGCAGTCGTCAAAAATTCGCGCTCGAATTTATCTTTTTCGGCAAGTTTTCCGCGCACATAGTCTTCGATGAGTTCGTCTTCTGCGACCTGAATTTGCACGAAAAAATCCTCGTCCGCCAAAAACTTCTCTTCAAAAGCGGTGCGTTCTTTTTCTTCCAATTCGCCAAGCAAAAATCGGCGAATCCCAGTTTCATTGTAAAGGTTTTCTTGTTTCACTTTTTTTCTTGTCCCGTATATTAGTGATAAAACGGGCGAAAACATTTCATTCTTTAAAGTTCCAAGTTCCAAGTTCCAAGTTCCAAGTTTATGATTTTCAACTTGAAGCCTGAAACTTGGAGTTTGGAACTTTCTGACAACAATCAACCGTGCAATTTTCCAGCTTCGATTTCAGACGGCAAACGCGGATTCGCAAAGTATTTAGCGAAATATTCATCGAAGCACATAGACGTTTTCGCGCCGCAATCATCGTCTTTTCGTCCGTGTCGTAATAAGCAATTATCAATTTGCGGTTTTCATCCGAAAATTCCGCCAGACATTTATCCAAACAAACTAAACGATTTTCATTAAGTTCATCAGTTTCGATTTCATCGGCGGCAATGTTCGGATTATCTTCGATATTTTCGGCAAGATGTTCGCGGCTTCTTGAAAATTCCATAAAGACAAACTGCGCGACCGTCGTCGAATAAGCATTTAGATTTTGAATTTCTTCGCCTTCGGAAAGTTTTTTTATCACGCGGTCAAAAACCGTATCGGCAAGTTCTTCCGCCGTTTCACAATTTCGCCATTCAAAATATTTCACGAGCCGCAAACGCAAAGATTCATACTTCGCGCCAGCCGCATTGCGGTCAGCATCGAGCAGTGTTAGAAGTTTATCGAAACCTGTTTGGATTATTCCGTCTGCCAATTTTTTATGTAATTAACTAACTTATTGCATTTTACGGCGAAAATATAAAATCACAAAAATTCGTTCGGACAAATTTAATCGTTTCTCAATTTTCGGACTCCTCAATTATAATACGGGAAATTTGATGCGTTTCGATAACAATTTCCGAAATATCTTCGCCGGAATCGTCGGAAAAGTCGAGGGTTTTGATTTCGGTCAGCGCGATTGATTTGGCGAAATCAAGTTTACGTCCCGCTTCATAAGCGTTGGAAAAATCTTGTGAATCAAGCGCGGCGCGAACTTTTGCCAGATATTTTTCGCGGAAAATTTCTTCGGCAGGTTCGACCGCGTAACCGATTGTTTCGCGTAGAAAATCCGCCGCGCCCGCAAGTTTGGCAGATTGCATGTGGTTTCCGTTTCCGGCGGCAAGCGCGGCAAATCCGTCGAACGCGCAGGAAATCAGCAATTTATTACCTATTTCCTGCGCGATTCGTAAACTTTCGGCAAAATTAAAACCTGCCGCTTGCGCTTCGTTGTTAAAATAATCAATCGTCCCCAAATTGAAATAAACAATGCTTAGAAGACGTTTTCCCCCAAGTTTTTTCGAGAGTAAAAGAGATTCTTCAAACAGCGGTCGGGCAGATGAATAATTTCCGATACTCATCTCCAAATCGCCAAGCGAACACAAGGTATTGGCAGTCAGAATCTCATCGTTCAGTTCGCGGTTGAGGGCGAGAACTTCTTCGGTGTAATTTCTAGCCGAAACATAATCTTTTTGCAGAACGGAAATCGCCGCCAAACCGTGATAGGCTTTAATAGCTTGCGATAAGTCGTTCACTTCTCTGCTTTCCGTCAAGGCTTTCTCGCAAACTTTTCGCGCCGATTCAAATTTGCCCAATTTTTTCAGAAATACGCCGTTCGTCAAAAGCAGTTTAAAACGCGCTTCGGATATAGTGTTTTCGGTAATTTGCAAAGCCGCCTGACTCCATCTCAAACCTTCGCTTAAATGACTGTGATTGAACCAAAAGTAGCGTAATGCCGCCGCCATTCGTGTGGCGATTTCACCGTTATTTTTCAAAGACCAACCAAGCGCGACGCGAATATTTTCGTGTTCGATTTCCAATTTTTCGAGCCATTCGCCACCACCTTCGCCCGACAAAAACGGTTCGGCTTCTTCCGCTAAAGCGAGAAAAAATTGGGAGTGAACGCGGCGGACAAACTCCGCTTTACTGCTCATTTCCAAACATTCCAAAGCAAATTCGCGCACGACTTCGAGCATCTGCAAACGCACATTGCCATCCGTCTGTTCTTTTGAAACGAGCAAATTATTGTCAATCAAAATTGCAAGTAAATCTAAAACAGAATCCGTTTCCCCACCTCCCTTTGGCTCTTTCTCCTCTTCTGCAATTGCTTCCGCCGCTTCGACCGTAAATCCATTCGCAAAAATCGCTAACCGGCGAAACAAATTTTTCTCGGCTTCATCAAGCAATTCGTAGCTCCACAGAATCGCGCCGCGCATTGTTTGCTGACGCGGCGGCAAATCTTTCGCGCCGCCTGTGAGCAATTGCAGAGAATTTTCGAGCCGCGCCGCGATTGCCTGCGGCGACAGCAATTTGACACGCGCCGCCGCGAGTTCGACGGCGAGTGGCAAACCGTCCAGACGCTTGCAGATTTCCGCGACAAATGGCGCGTTTTCTTCGTTCAAAGTAAAATTCGGTCGTGCCGTTTGCGCTCTGGCAACGAAAAGTTCGACCGCCG
>CALMEH010000691.1 GCA_937863115.1 uncultured Acidobacteriota bacterium | reverse complement strand
CACCAACCCCCACTTCCGCGGGAACCGGGTTGGTGGTTGCGGTTTTGGTTGTTCCAAATCCCGCCAACCCGCCGCTGTTCGTTGTCGCCAAAACGCGCTGACCAACTGCAAAGTTCGAGACGTTTGCCCCAATTGCTTCAATCGTCCCCGCCGCTTCATAACCAAGCGTGAACGGCAAATCCGGCTTCGTCAGATAATTGCCCGAACGCATCATCGTGTCGGCATAGTTGATGCCCGCCGCCGCAACTTTTATCAAAACCTCGTCCGCCGCCGGAACAGGCTTTTCAATTTCTTCGAGCGTCAATTTCTCCGCTCCGCCAAGTTCGTGAACTCTAACTGCTTTCATAATTTTTGTTTGATTTGCCTGCGAAACATACGAAAGTAACGAAATTTAATTTCTTCTTTTTTCGTTACTTTCGTATGTTTCGCAGGCAAAATTTTCTTACGTCATACCAATCCAACTTTCATCAGCGACTTCGCGCCAACGGTCTCGAATCGCTTCAAATTCTTCGTCCGAAAGTTTCCCTTCGGCAACATATTTGGCGTTTTCCTGCCAACGATTGGGTTTTGTCGTGCCGACAATCATTGTCGAAATGCCCGGAATCGTCATCGTAAAACGTAGCGCGGTTGCCGTTGCTTCTTCCAGAGATTTATTCAAAAAATCAAATTTCAATTTCTGAATTCTGTCCCAATAGGGTTGATGATAAGCATTTTCGGGCTTTTCATCGTGCCGCCAAACAGCGTTGGCAATCGGACGTTTCGCAATCACGCCGAGATTTTTTTCCGCCGCGAGATTGATGTTGCTGTCAATCGGCGTTTGGTCGGCTATTGATACCGAAATTTGAAGCGAATCAAAAATGTCCATTTCAATCGCAAATTTCGCGTCTTCGTTGTCGCCCGAATAGCCGATGTAGCGCGTGTAACCTTTCTCTTGCGCCCGCAAAATCGCTTCAACCGCTTCGCCGCGTATTAAGGTTTCGGTGTCGCAACTGTGCAATTGCGCGATGTCCAAATAATCGGTTTTCAAGTTTCGCAAGCTGTTTTCAATCGTTTCCAGAATGCCTTTTTTTGTCCAATCTTGCCGCGTAAAACCATCTAACGCGCCACACTTTGTAATCAGATAAAACTCTTTTCTTCTTTTACTTACGGCTTCGCCAATCATCTGTTCGCTCTGCAAATATCCGGCGGCGGTGTCAATCAAATTCAAACCCGAATCAATCGCCGGATTAAGCAAAACGGCAACATCCGCCTGCGTCTGATTCGGATTAAATCCAATCTCCGCGCCGCCGAAACCAAGCACCGAAACCTGCATATCGGTTTTTCCGAATTGTCTTCTTTCCATTTTTTTATTGTCCACAGATGAACACAGTTTTTTTTCTGATGAGCCTTCAAAAAAATTAATTCTTATTTGTGTTCATCTGTGTTCATCTGTGGATAAATTATTTCCCTAACTCTTCTTCAAGTTTTGCCGTCAAACGCTCATCGTCCGGCGCAACGTCGGGCGCAAAACGTGCCGCAATCGTGCCGTCTTTGGCGATTAAAAATTTCTCGAAATTCCACAAAACTTCGCGCGGCTCGGAACGAACTGCGCCGTAACCTTTTAATCTTTCTTCCAACGCGCCGTCGTTCACGTCCGTTTCCGGCTTCGTTTCGGTCAAATAATGATAAAGTTGATGCTGGTCATCGCCCTTGGTCGAAAGTTTTGAAAACATCGGAAAGCTGACGTTGTAATTTGCCGAGCAAAATTCTTTAATTTCTTCTTCCGTGCCTGGTTCTTGTCCGAGATAGTTGTTTGCCGGAAAGCCCAAAATCTCAAAACCTTTGTCTTTGTATTCGCTGTAAAGTTTCTGCAAACCTTCATATTGCGGAGTCAAACCGCATTTCGATGCAACATTTACAACCAACAAAGTTTTGCCTTTGTATCCGCTCAAATTCGTTTCCGTCCCGTCAATCGTTTTCACGGGAATTTCATAAATTGACATAAATAAATCTCCTTAAAATTGAATATTTCCTTTTCTAACATTTTCGATTGAGTTTTCAATCAATTCCATCAAAACTTTTTCGTCTAAATCACTCAAACGCTTGACGTAAAGGCAAGATTTGCCCGTTTTGTGCTTGCCTATTTTTGCAAGCAGTTCAGCGTATTTCGTAAAACCGCTCATAATGTAAAGCGTCAGATTTGCTTTGCGCGGCGAAAACCCGATTTCCATCCATTCGCCCTCGCGTCCGGAAGCATATTTGTAGTTGTAAGTTCCGAATCCGATGATGCTCGCGCCCCACATTTTTGCCTTTGCGCCGGTCGCCTTTTCCATCATTTCCGAGACTTTTTTGCAATCTTCCCGAATATTTTCGTCTGCGATTTTGTTGATAAAATCTTCAACACTTGCATCATTTAATTTAGTTTTCAGTTCTGCTTTTGCCATCAAATTTTCTCCTTTCTGATAACCAATAAGCCATCGCGCACGGCAAATAAAATATTGCTGACTCGTTCATCCGACTGGATTTTTTTGCTAAATTCGTGCAAAGCAACCGTGCTTTCATCGTTGTTTATTTCAATGTCTAAAACTTTTCCGTCCCACAAAACATTGTCCGCCAAAATTATTCCGCCAACGCGCATTTTCGGAAAAACCAAATCGTAATAATGTTTATAATTCGGTTTGTCGGCATCAATAAAAACCAAATCGAAAGTTTCGTCCAACGTCGGAATAATTTCCAAAGCATCGCCCAAACGTCCGTCAATTTTGTCGTTCAAATCAGATTTTGCCCAAAAACTTTTGGCGATTGCGTGAGTTTCCGGCTGAATATCGAGCGTAAAAATCTTGCCGTCTTCCACCAAACCTTCCGCCAAACAAAGTGCGGAATAACCCATATAAGTTCCGATTTCCAAAATGCGTTTCGGTTGCAGCATTTTGCTGAACATTGAAAGCAGACGACCTTGATAGAAACCCGAAAGCATTGATTTATCGGGACGTTCCCCATAAGTTTTCTGCAAAAGTTCGGTCAAAAGCTCGCTTTCGGCGGAAGTATGAAGTTCTGCGTATTTTTGTATCTTTTCGTCAATCATAAATTTTTTATTATCCACAGATAAACAGGATAAACACAGATGATTAAATCCGATTTTATCTGTGTTTATCCGTGTTCATCTGTGGATAATTTTTCTTTAAATCTTCACCACGATTTTTCCGAAATGCGCGCCGCTTTCCATATATTTCAAGGCTTCGCGGGCTTCCGCAAAATCAAAAACTTTATCAATCACAGGCTTGATTCGATTCGCCGCGATTAACCGATTCATATCTTCAAACATCTGCCGCGAACCGACGAAAATTCCGTGCATTTTGATTGATTTTTGTAAAAGCGAAACCGGATTAATTCCTTCGCCGTTGCCCGATA
>CALMEH010000690.1 GCA_937863115.1 uncultured Acidobacteriota bacterium | reverse complement strand
AAACTTCCGCGCCCTGAATACGTCGCAAATTTTGAAACCCGTTCGCCGTCAACAACCCGTGTGCCGTAAAGCTCGACATATACCGTGTCAACAACTTCCTGCGCGTTCAATTCCGAACTTGCTAAATGCCTTGCAACTCTTTCCAAATAAGTTCGATGATTTTGGTCAAATTCCCACCAAGCGCGTTCGTTTCCGCCCGCACACGCCAGAGCCATAAATAAATCATCGGCTTGCAAACCGCGCAAAAATTCAGTCAATTCAGCGGCGGAAATTTCTTCGCCTTCCGCATTTGAATTCAAAAATCTCCCGCTGGTTTTGCGAAGCGAATTTTTAAAAGCATCTTCGCTCACGCCGAAATTCGGCGCGTTTTCGTGGCACTTGGCATAAATTTCGCTCATCACCGCGTCGCTTGCGGCAACCAAATCAACGTGTTGTGTGTTTTCGCTCGCCATTTTTATTGAAGTCATTATAACAAATTTTTTGAATTATTCTACAATTCGTTTGAATTAACCGAGAGAGAGCCTGTTTCCAAACTAATATTTGACGAGTTTTGCGACGCATTTTGCAGTTTGTCTTCAACGTATTGAAGCTGATAAAGCCGCCAATAAAGACCGCGATTGGCGAGAAGTTCGTTGTGCGTTCCGGCTTCGCGCAGTTCGCCGTGATGAAAAACCATAATTTTATCACAACGCTGAATTGTCGAAAGCCGGTGCGCGACGATTAGCGACGTTCGATTTTCCATCACGCGATTTACGGCTTGCTGGATAAGTTGTTCGGTTTCCGTATCAATCGAACTCGTTGCCTCGTCCAAAACCAAAATCGAAGGTTCAAATGCCAACGCACGAGCAAAAGAAACAAGCTGTTTCTGCCCGACCGACAAACCGCTTCCGCGTTCTTTGACCAATGAATTATAAGTTTCCGGCAATTCGCTGATAAATTCGTCGGCGTGAACTTCCTTCGCCGCCCAGACGATTTTTTCTTCGGTAATTTCTTTATTTCCGAGCCGAATATTGTCGGCAAGCGAACCCGAAAAAAGAAACACATCTTGCAAAACAACCGCAAAATTTTCGCGCAAATCTTTCAAATCCCATTCGCGCACGTCAACGCCATCAAGCAAAATCTTGCCTTTTTGGACATCATAAAAACGCATCAAAAGATTTGTTACAGTCGTTTTTCCCGAACCTGTATGACCGACTAGGGCAATCGATTCGCCCGTGTTGACGGTAAAAGAAACATTTTTCAAAACGTAGTCGTCATTTTTGTAAGCAAACCAAACATTCTCAAATTCGATTTTGCCGATGGATTTGCCAATCTTTTTGGGATTTTCAGGAGTTTTGACAACAACTTCCAAATCGAGCAATTGAAAAATCCGATGCGACGCGACGATCGCGGCTTGAAAGACG
>CALMEH010000689.1 GCA_937863115.1 uncultured Acidobacteriota bacterium | reverse complement strand
AAAATCCGCCGCCGGAACCACGCGCCGACCAATATAAATCGGCATTTTCGGCTGCGCTGGCGTGAACGAATTCGCCATCTGCGGTAACAACATCAATTCCAATTACGCTTTCGCAAGCCATTCCGAGTTTGCGTCCGTTCCACGCAAAACCGCCTTGCAAAAGATAACCGCCGATGCACACGCCTTTGCAATGTCCGGCGGGGAAAAATAAATCTTTTTTAAAAAGTTCGATGAGCAAATCACTGCCGCCGACCGCCGGTTCAGCCGTCGCCGTCATCGAATCTTTGTTGATTTCGTAGCGGTTGAAATTGCCCAGATCAATAATCACCGCATCATCGCGGACGTGATTCGCCGACCAACTGTGTCCGCCGGAAAAAACGCTGATTTTTTTGCCGTTTTCGCGTGCAAATTTGATAATTTCGATGATGTCTTCAACGCTTTCGGGTTTGACGAGCATAAACGGTTTGCGGTCAAGCGGACGTTTATTAAAAAGCGTTTCCATGACGGCTTCATTGAAGCCTGCGTCAGTATTTCTAATAATTTTGCCTTTTATTTTCATACATTTTATTGCCCGCAGAACACGTGGAAAACGCGGAAATGAATTTACTTTTTCGCGTTTTCCGCGTATTCAGCGGGCAAATTCTTCATAAATTTCCGGTAAAAATTTTGCCAGATGATTCATTTCTTCAGCGCAATGAATCAATAAATCTTTGGCACGTTGTTGTTGCGCTGGAACGACTTTTTGCAAAAGTTTTGAAGCCGCGTTTGAAATTGCACCGTCGCCGCACACTTTTATATGTTCGCCGCCGAACCAAAAACGCGAACGCATTTCCGCGCCCTTTTCGGTTGCCCGAACTTGATGCAAAAGCCAACCGAAATCGAGCGGATATTTTGAATAACCGACTCGCGCACAGATAAAAACATCATCATTTGTCGGATTAATTCCAATTTCCGTCGGCGCAACAAAACTAATCGAAGCGTGTTCCAAAGATTTTCCGATATATTCGACAATCAGTGAAGTTCTGCCGATATAATTTTCATCATCTTTTCCGTCTGACCAATGCGCCGCCAAATGCGCTTTCGGATGCCAAAGTTTATATCGATTATCGCGTGAGCCGTGCCAGCCAAACCACCAATTCCACATTTTCGGCAAAACTCGCGGCATTTCGGTCAAAATCGCCACACGAATTTCTCCGCTTCTTTGCACGCAAAACCCTGTTTCAATTTCGGCATAACCTTTATTTGCAAGATTTACAGCTTCATTAAGCGGCGGAAGTTTGCCCGATTTAAATGGCGAATTTTCCAACGCTTGCAAAACGTGCGCGGGTAAATCAGCCATATTTTCATCGAAATATTTGGCGTGCGGAGCATCGAAATCTTCGGTGTGATAGCCAACATATTTTTCATTTTCGTTCATTTTTTTGATTGCGGGAATTGCTTTACAATCAAACTTAATGAATTTTGATGAATCGGTCAAATATCTCTACGGTTTAGGCAACGAAGTTTTAGCGATGAAACTCGGTCTTGAAAATATTTCAAAATTGCTGAAAGCCTTAGGAAATCCCGAAAAAAACTACTTGAAAGTCCAAATCGCCGGAACGAACGGCAAAGGTTCGACCGTTGCTTTTTTAGAATCAATCTGCGTAAATGCGAAAATAAATGTCGGTGCGACAACTTCGCCGCATTTAATTTCCGTAACCGAAAGAGTCAGAATCAACGGCGAAGAAATCAGCGAAAAAGATTTTGCGCGAATCGCCACGATTGTCCGCGAAACAAGCGAGCAACTTGTCGAAAAACGCGAACTCGAAACCGTTCCGACATATTTTGAACAAGTTACGGCAATTGCTTTATTCGCTTTTGCCGAAGCGAAAGTTGAGATTGCAATTTTGGAAACAGGTTTAGGCGGAAGATTTGACGCAACAACCGCCGCAAATTCTGAAATCGTTGCAATTACGCCGATTGATTTAGATCATCAGCGAATTTTAGGCGAAACATTAGCCGAAATTGCGGCTGAAAAAGCAGCGATTATTCGTGTAGATACGAGAGTTTTTTCGGCACTGCAAAAACGTGAATCCGAAAAAATAATCTATGGTAAATGTTGGGAAATCGGCGTTGATGTGAATTGGGCAATTCCCGATGTGAAAATAATTGAAGATTTTGGCAGTTTTTCCTTTTTGAATTTTAAGACAAAGAAAACCAATTACCGAGCCGAATTTTGGATGCAAGGAAAGCATCAATGGACAAATGCAACATTAGCGATTTATATTGCTGAATCTCTGTGTGATTTTGGTTTCAAGATTTCAAAAGACAATATCGAACTTGGTTTGGAAACCACAAAACACAAAGGTCGTTTGGAATTTTATCAAAATATTCTCTTTGACGGAGCGCACAACGTCGCGGGAGCGAAGGCTTTGCGCGAATATTTGGACGAGGTTGTTTCACGTCCGATTGTGATGATTTTCGGTGCAATGCGTGATAAAAATCTATCGGAAATTGCCGAAATTCTGTTCCCGAAAGCTGATAAATTGATTTTAACAAAGCCTGACAATCCGCGTTCGATGGAAATTGAGGAACTTCGGAAGTTTGTTCCCAAAGATTTTTCCTACGATAATCTTTTTTTTACTGATGAAATTGCTGTTGCTCTCACCATCGCAGATGAAATTTCTTCCGAAAATAATTTGATTTTGGTTTCGGGTTCGCTTTATTTAATTGGCGAGGTGCAAAAAATTTTGGCGCAATCGTCAGAAATTTGAAGTTAGGAAAAAAATCATTAAAATAGCAGAATCCCAACTGTTTTTAGAATGAGCAAAATTAAAAAGGAGAGATAAAATATGGATGCACAACCGGCATTGAGTTCGGTGAGGACTTGGATTTCAAGCGAATTGAAAAAACTGCTTCCGGCGGATACTTCGGAGATTCGTTCGGACACGAACGGCGTGGTATTTCAGGATTGGACGGGAATGACGCAGAACGGACTTGAAAGTATTTGGGTGAATGAAGATATGCAACGCGCTATCAATCTGATTGCCGCTGGCAAAGACCCGAACGGCGGCGTTAAATTTAAGAAACGCGGAGCTTACGCGATTCAAAAAGCGAAAGATTTGATTGAAGCGCGGCGCAAAAGCGCGGAAGACGCTCTGAAAGTTTCGAGCGGCGGAGCGGCGTTTGATGTTAAGAAATTGGTCAATGCACGAGTCGGAACGACAACGACTTGCAACGCATTTTTGGGTGTTGTGGTGAGAAAAACTTTGGCGGCGGGCGGTTTAGCAAATCGAACTTTTCATTCATTTGATTTGCCTAAAGCCGGCGGAACGGCTTGGAATTGGTATCCTACGCCGGAAAAATCTCCGAAACCGGGCGATTTCTTCCAAGTTGGCACACGCGGCGGAACATATTTGCACGTCGGCATCATTCTCGATGTCAATGACATAATTTGGTCAACTGCCGAAGCCGGACAAGGCGGACCCGGTTCGGGTTATGACGCAATCAAACGAAAAACAAAAGTTTCCGGAAACATTATGGGATGGATTGACGTTGATGCGTTTTTCGATGGCTGGAAAGGTTCGATTGCCGATGTGAAATAATCGCAAACGCAAATTTTTGAGTCCAAGCAGTTTGAATTTTCAAACTGCTTTTTATTTTAGTGGATTTGTTTGTTAAAATTTGAAAACAATTATGCACAAATTAGTTTTAATCAGACACGGCGAAAGCACTTGGAACAAGGAAAATCGGTTCACGGGATTTAAGGATGTAGATTTAAGCGAAAAAGGTCGAACGGAAGCAAAAGCGGCGGGCGAACTTCTGCGGAATGAAGGATTTACGTTTGATATTGCTTTTACTTCGGTTTTGAAACGCGCCATCAGAACGCTTTGGTCGGTGTTGGATGAATTGGATTTGATGTGGATTCCGATTGTTAATTCTTGGAAATTAAACGAACGTCATTACGGCGATTTGCAAGGTTTGAACAAATCGGAAATGGCGGACAAATTCGGCGAAGAACAAGTTCATATTTGGCGCAGAAGCTACGATGTTCCGCCGCCGCCGATGTCGAAAACGGACGAGCGATACGAAGGAAATTTACCGAAATATTCGCAAATTGAAAATTTTCCTCTGACCGAATGTTTGAAAGATACAGTTGAACGAGTCGTGCCGTATTTTGAAAGTGAGATTGCGCCGCAAATCAAAGCGGGCAAACGAGTTATCATTGCCGCGCACGGAAATTCGCTTCGCGCTTTGGTCAAATATTTGGACAATATCGCCGATAACGAAATTGTTAAAATGAATATTCCGACAGGCGTTCCGCTGGTTTATGAATTAGATGAAAAGTTGAAGCCAATCAAATGCTATTATCTTGGCGATGCAGAAGCGATTAAAGCGGCACAAGAAGCTGTTGCCAATCAAGGTAAAGCCAAGTAAAAGTAAAAAGGCAAAAAATCTGATATTAATTGCATCAAACTGGCGATTCAATTCCGAATCGAAAAGGAGTAACAAAATGCGTTGGATAAAATTTGGACTTTTGGGGTTGGTGTGTTTGGGGTTGCTGACAAATGTTTCGTCGGCACAGAAGAAAAAAACGACTGTAACGGACGCGGAAATTAACGGCGGATTGAAGGAAGCGTTGTCAAAAGGCGTAAAATTTGCGGTTGATAATTTGGGCAAAGAAGACGGATTTTTCAAAAACGCCCGCGTTAAAATTCCGCTTCCGAAAAATCTGCAAAAAGTAGAAAAAGGACTTCGCGCCGCAGGTCAAGGCAAAGCCGTTGACGAATTTATTTTGTCAATGAATCGCGCCGCCGAAAAAGCCGTTCCGGTTGCCTTTGATGTTTTTGTAAACGCAATCAAACAAATGACTTTTGACGATGCGCGAAAGATTCTTTTCAGCGGTCAAGACGATTCGGCAACACAATTTTTCCGACGCACGAGCGAAGAAACTTTGCGCGGAAAATTTCGTCCCATTGTCGAAGAATTTACCGCCGAAGCGGGCGTAACTCAAAAATATAAAAATATGATTGGTAAGTATCCTTTTGCCAAACAACTTTTAGGCAAAGAAGCTACCGATTTGGACGGCTACGTTACACAAAAAGCTCTCGACGGCTTGTTTTTGCTGGTCGCCGACGAAGAAAAAAAAATCCGCAAAGACCCGATTGGCAGAACGTCGAGTTTGCTTAAGAAAGTTTTTGGGATTTTAAAGTAAAAATATGAAAATGTGGAAAAGTGAAAAAGGAACATTGCAAGTTCCTTTTTCACTTTTTTCCTTTTATACTTTTTCATTTGCTTATGTCCCTAAAAAAAATTGTCTTTTTTCTACTCATCATTGCTTGTCTCACGCCGTTTGTTTCGCCGCCGATTGCTTTACTTTTCGGATTGATTTTGGCTTTAACGTTTGGCAATCCCTTTCCGGCAGAAACACAAAAAACCACAAATTTTCTTTTGCAGTTTTCCGTTGTTCTTCTCGGTTTCGGAATGAATTTGACAAACGTCATCGAAGCCGGAAAAAAAGGTGTTTTATTCACGATTGCGACGATTTTCGGAACTTTGATATTCGGTTCTTTGCTCGGAAAATTACTGAAAACTGAAGCCAAAACTTCGTCACTGATCTCAGCCGGAACAGCGATTTGCGGCGGTAGCGCGATTGCCGCAACTGCGCCCGCGATTCGTGCCGAATCTAAGGAAATCTCCGTTGCACTCGGCACAATTTTTATATTGAATTCGGTTGCGCTTTTCGTGTTTCCGATTGTCGGGCATCTTGTCGGTTTAACCGAAAACCAATTCGGCATCTGGGCGGCGGTGGCGATTCACGATACATCTTCGGTTGTTGGCGCGGGCGCAAAATTCGGCGATGAAGCCCTGCAAATTGCGACAACCGTAAAACTCGCCCGCGCACTTTGGATTGCGCCCGTCGCGTTTATTTTTGCATTTCTTTATCGCCCGAAACACGGCGAAACCAAGATTTTGCAGATAATTCCGTGGTTTGTTTTTTTATTTCTAACTGCAACAATAATCAGAACTTACGCGCCTTCAATCGTTCCGCCAAGTCTTTTTGAATCGCTTGTAAATCTAGCCAAAGCCGGATTGACCGTAACGCTTTTTCTCGTCGGCGCATCGCTTTCACGCGAAACTATCAAAGCCGTCGGCGTAAAACCAATGCTTCAAGGCGTGATTTTGTGGATTTTAATTTCGCTCGTTTCTCTGTTTGCAGTTTTGCGGATTTTGTAAAGTCATTGCTTCTTGGTAAAATATTCGTTTCGTCAGAAGTCGAATATTTTATCTGTAAGACATAATGAGCATTAAACAAATTACCGTTCGCGGGGCGCGTCAACATAATCTTAAAAATATCAATGTCGAAATTCCGCGTGATTCATTCACAGTAATTACGGGTTTGAGCGGTTCGGGCAAATCTTCGCTCGCTTTTGATACGATTTATGCCGAAGGTCAGCGGCGTTATGTCGAATCTTTGAGCGCGTATGCCCGACAATTTCTCGACCAACTCGAAAAACCTGATGTTGATTCGGTTGAAGGTTTGAGTCCGGCGATCTCGATTGAGCAGAAAACGGTTTCACGTTCTCCGCGTTCGACGGTTGGGACGGTTACGGAAATTTACGATTATTTGCGGCTTTTGTTTTCGTCAATCGGAACACCGCATTGTCATCAGTGCGGTGCGGCGATTACGCGCCAATCACAAGAACAGATTGTCGGCGGAATTTTGCAACTGCCCGAAGGTGAACGAGTTATGATTCTCGCGCCGATTGTGCGTGGGCGCAAAGGCGAATTTAAAAAGGAACTCGAAAAATTTGCCAAAGATTTTACGCGAGCGCGGATTGATGGCGAAATGCGTCACTTAGATGAAGAAATCAAACTCGATAAACGCAAAAATCACACAATAGAAATTGTCGTTGATAGATTGTTGATTAAAGAAGGCGTGAAAGAAAGATTGATTGAATCTGTAAAAATCGCTCTCAAATTGACGGACGGCGCGGTTTTAGTTTCGATAATTGACGGCGACGAAAAACTCTATTCCGAGCGAATGGCTTGCATAAATTGCGGCATCAATATCGCACAATTAGAACCGCGTTCCTTTTCTTTCAATTCGGCTTACGGCGCGTGTAAACGATGTCAAGGTTTGGGAACGGTGATGGAAATTAACGAAAACAAAATCTTGCCTGACCAATCTCAAATCATCGGAAAAATAAAATTTTTAGATGATGCAGATAAAGCCGGCGGAAAGTTTTTGCAATCAGCTTTGACAGCAATTATTGAAAAATTTACTGATGAAGACAAAAAGTTTATTTCTTCAGACAATCTCAAATCTCAAATCTCAAATCGCAAATTTGAAGAATTGCCGCAGGAAATAAAAGACGCATTTTGGCACGGCACGAAAAAGCGTTTGACGTTCAAACAGGGAACTTACAAATACGAATCCGAATGGAAAGGTGCGTTGCGCGTGATGCGCGAGAGAATGGAAACTCCGCCATCGGAAAAACTGCGCGAGACTTTGAATGAATTGGTCGCGCCGGCGAAATGTCCTGTTTGCGAAGGAAAACGACTGCAACCAGAAAGTTTGGCGGTCAAAGTTGGCAGATTTGGAATCGCCGATTATACCGCTTTGCCGATTGAAACAGCGGTTGAAAAATTCGATGAAATAAATCTTAACGAACGTGAGGAAAAAATCGCGGGATTAGTTTTGAAGGAAATCCGCGAACGACTCCGATTTTTAGAAGCCGTCGGGCTCGGCTATTTGACTTTGGACAGAACATCTCAAACTTTGAGCGGCGGAGAAGGACAGCGCATCAGATTGG
>CALMEH010000688.1 GCA_937863115.1 uncultured Acidobacteriota bacterium | reverse complement strand
TTTATAGGAAAGAATTAATTTGTTAAATTAAAAATGATGAAAAATGCGAATTCAAACTTTCAAAATTCTTTTCCTTTCGCAAAAGAAGGGGACGAACAAGCCACCCCCAAACATTTCCGCCATAAATTTTTTATTCCGAAGCATTCAAACGGCGAAAACGTGATTTATTTAACGGGAAATTCGCTGGGACTTCAGCCGAAAACGACTAGAAATTACATTGAACAAGAATTAAAAGATTGGGAAACTTTCGGGGTTGAAGGACATTTTCACGCGAAAAATCCGTGGATGCCGTATCACGAATTTTTGACAAATTCGATGGCAAATGTCGTTGGTGCAAAGCCGATTGAAACGGTTGTGATGAATTCTTTGACGGTTAATCTGCATCTTTTGATGGTTTCGTTTTATCGTCCGACCGAAAAGCGTTATAAAATCGTCATCGAAAAAAATGCTTTTCCGTCCGATCAATATGCGGTGCAATCGCAAATCAAATTTCACGGATTTGACGTGGAAAATTCGCTAATTGAATTAACCTCACGCGAAGGCGAAACGACTTTGCGAATCGAAGATATTGAGGAAATTCTGCGCGAAAACGGCAATGAAATTGCATTAATTATGCTTGGCGGCGTGAATTATTACACGGGACAAGCCTTTGATATGCAACGGATTACCGAAATCGGACACGAAATCGGCGCGGTCGTCGGGTTTGACCTTGCACACGCGGCGGGGAATTTGTTTTTACAGCTTCACGATTGGAATGTGGATTTTGCGGCGTGGTGTTCGTATAAATATCTCAATTCGGGACCGGGCGGAATCGCGGGCGTTTTTGTTCACGAAAAACACGCGGAAAGTTTCGATTTGCCACGTTTTGCGGGTTGGTGGGGACACGACAAGGAAACGCGCTTTTTGATGGGCGACGAATTTGTTCCAATACGCGGCGCAGAAGGTTGGCAACTTTCAAATCCGCCGATTTTTCAGATGGCTTCGCTTCGGGCTTCGCTCGAAGTTTTTGAAGAAGCGGGAATGAACAACTTGCGCGAAAAATCAATCAAACTCACAAATTATCTTGAATTTTTACTTGGTGAAATTAAAGATGAACGAATCGAAATTATCACGCCGAAAAATTCTGACGAACGCGGTTGCCAGCTTTCGATTCGCGTCCGAAACGCAGATAAATCTTTGTTCAAAGCGATTACGGAACGCGGCATAATCGCCGATTGGCGCGAGCCTGACGTGATTCGCGTCGCGCCCGTGCCGCTTTATAATTCGTTTATGGATTGTTGGAAATTTGTCGAGATTTTGAAGGAGATTTTATGAAGTTAGTTTTCAAAATTAGTGTCTTATTCGTCTTGCTTTTTTCTGCAAATGTATTTGTTTTTGCGTGTTCTTGTGTCGATCCCAGTCAACGTGAAAGATATAGAATGTCCAAAGTTGTGTTTTTGGGTGAAGTTATTGAAATTAAAGATAGTAATGAGTCAAGCGAGGACTTAAAATTCTTTTCTTACTCGGTAGAATTTAAGGTTGAGAAGCAATGGAAAGGTAAAAAAAGTAAAGAGATTACAATTTTGGCAGATTATGATGAGCCGCGTATGTGTGGAGATTTAAATTTGAAAGTTGGCGAAAGATTTTTGATGTATTCTGAAAAAAGATACGGAAAATTAGTTGTCAATCAAGATTGTTCGATAAGCAGAAATGCCAAATACGCTGATGACGAAATCAAAAAACTGAACAATTTTTTCTTCAAAGCCTACTATTTTTTATTTCCATTTCCAAAAATTTAACCTAAACGAGACTATAAATTTACTGCATAGTTGAAAGTTTTTTGTAAAAATGAATTTGTCAATTGTTAAAACTGAAGAAGATTTTGACGCGCATCATCAAAGCGAAATTTGGCTTGATGTTGCGAAAGAAATTTGTCGGCGACATCGAATTTCTTTTAATAAAATAGAACGCGCGAGCGGAAGCGAGCATATTGTTTTTTTTGTTGATGATGCGTTGGTTTTGAAGATTTATCGTCCGTTTCGGCGATGTTTTGAGCGCGAAACGGACGCACTGGAGTCTCTTGGAGGGAAGATTGCTATTCGGATTCCCGAAATTATTTACAAAGGCGAGTTTGAACAATTTCAGTATGTTTTTCAGACGCGGATTGGTGGCGATTCAATTACGCGGCAAGATTGGTTAAAAATTGACGAAAAGGCGCAAATCAAATTTATCTCGAAACTTGCGAAAGTCTTGCGTCAGATTCACGAAATAAATCCGAATGTCGGCGAAAATAATTGGGCGGAATTTGTAAAGAATCGCGCCGAAACTTTTATTGAGAGGCAAATCGCACACGGCGTAAATGATAAAATAATTAAAGTTTTGCTGAAATACATTGAAGAAAACTTGATGCTCGTGCCAACCGAATCGCCAACGGTTTTTATGCACGCGGACGTTCATTTCGGAAATTTAAGCGTTATCAAAAAAGGTGAAAATCTTGAAATCGCCGGACTTTTTGATTTTGCCGATTCGCGGCGCGGGTTTTTTGAATATGATTTTCTTGCGGTCGGTGTTTTGATGATTCAAGGACAACGCGAAATTCAACGCGAATTTTTCAAATCTTATGGCTACTCAGAAAACGATTTAGATGAAATGATGCGAAAACGACTAATGATGCTCACGATGCTTTACGAAACCGCTGATTTGCGGCGTTATGCAATGCGCTTGAAACCCGAAGCGGTAGATTTTTCGCTCGACGAATTGGAACGCGGAATTTGGAGTTTTGCGTAATAAGAAATTATTGCCTACGAAATACACGAAATTTACGAAAAAAGATAAAATGTTGATTTGAAGTTTTTCTGCTTATTTTCGTTTCTTTCGTGTGTTTCGAAGGCAAAAAAATATGACTAAACAAAAAGTGATCATTATCGGTGCAGGTTTGTCGGGTTCATTGCTGGCGATTTATCTTGCCAAACGCGGAATCGAATGCGATATTTACGAAGCTCGGGGCGATATGAGAAACGAAGAAATGTCTGCAGGACGCTCAATAAACCTTGCGCTTTCAAATCGCGGAATTGCCGCGCTGAAAGAAGTCGGACTCGATGAATATATGCTCGCGGAAGCCGTGCCGATGTTCGGGCGAATGATTCACGACACGCAGGGAAATCAAAAACTTTTGCCGTATTCGGGCAGAAAAGGTGAATTTATAAACTCGGTTTCACGCGCCGGTTTGAATATCGCTTTGATGAATGAAGCTGAAAAATATGACGGGGTGAAATTTTATTTTAACGAAAGATGCGTTGATTTTGACTCGAAATCGGGCGAAGCAATATTTGACTCGGACAAAATTGCGAAAGGTTCAACGTTGATTGCAACTGACGGCGCGGGTTCGGTTGTTAGAAATGCGATGATGAATGGTGGTGTGGCACGTTTTGATTATTCGCAAACTTGGCTCGAACACGGTTACAAAGAACTTCATATTCCGCCCGGTGCAAACGGTGAATTTTTAATGGAAAAAAATGCCTTACACATTTGGGCGCGTGGAGCGTTTATGATGATTGCATTGCCGAATTTTGACGGAAGTTTTACTTGCACACTTTTTCTGGCGCACAAAGGCGAAAATAGTTTTGAACAATTGACTGACGAACCAGCTTTGATCGAATTTTTTGAGAAAAACTTTGCTGATGCAATTCCTTTGATGCCGACTTTGGTTGAAGATTTCTTTGCAAACCCAATCGGAAACCTTGGCACAATCAAATGTTTTCCTTGGAATGTCGGCGGAAAATCTCTGCTTATCGGCGATGCGGCTCACGCCGTTGTTCCATTTTATGGGCAGGGAATGAACGCCTCGTTTGAAGATTGCCGTATTTTAAATCAACTTATCGAAGAACACGGCACGGATTGGGCAACTGTTTTCGATGAATTTACTTTGCAAAGAAAACCCAACGCCGACGCAATTGCACAGATGGCGGAAGAAAATTTCTACGAAATGCGCGATGCCGTTGCCAATCCGATTTTTCAACGAAAACGCGAACTCGAAACCAAACTCGAACAGACTTTTCCCGAATATTTTTCAAAATATTCAATGGTTACTTTCCACGAAGATTTGCCCTACGAAATCGCAAAAGAAAAGGGAAACGCCCAAGATAAATTTTTAATGGAAATCTGCACGGACATTGATGATGTGAGCAAAGTAGATTTAAATGATGTTTTGGAAAAATTGAAATCAATTTGAGTGATTGAAATGAAATAGAAGCTGAAAAAAATTCGGGTAGAAATGAAATATTAAAAGTAAGTATGAACCACGAAAAAACACAAAATCACACGAAATTCTTATAAACTTTTCGTGTGATTTTGTGTTTTTTCGTGGTTCAAATTTACTTTAACCGCTTTATATTCAATGCCGCTTTTTAATAAATTATATATAAATTGATTTATCGCAGACCTTCCGACAAATTAAATTAAGTTTATTTAGTATTAAATATAGTCTGCAAATTTTTAAATATAGTCTGCGTAAAATTAAATATACTCTGCGGAGTTTTAAATTAACCTTATTTAAAACTAAATATAGTCTGCGTAAATCCTCGCAAACTCCACTTATTTTGTTTTTGACCTAAAAATTTACTCTGAAACTATATTGTCTTTTGAAAATAACTCTTCGATAATTGTAGAACTGATGAATTGTTATTGCGAAACGGGAAAAGAATTTGAAAAATGTTGTCAGCCTTTTATCGAAGGCGTTGCCAAACCTCTGACCGCACTAGAATTAATGCGTTCGCGTTATACGGCGTATGTGATCGTGGCAGTTGAATATATTTTGCGTTCGACGCATCCTTCGTCGCGTTGATTTTATAACGCTGAAGACATCGACCACTGGTCAAAATCAAGTCATTGGCAAAAATTGGAGATCGTTTCAACATCAGAAGGTTCGCCGAAGGATAAAAAAGGCATTGTCGAATTTAAGGCATATTACACGGACGCAGAGGGCAACCAGCAAATACATCAAGAAAAGTCTAATTTTCGCAAAGAATTAGGCAAATGGTTTTTCGTTGACGGCAAGGTTTTTTAGTTTGAAGGTAAATTAAACTTAAAAGTGTTTGAATCAATATTGAACCACGAAAGAACACGAAATCATACGAAATTCTCATAACTTTTCGTGTGATTTCGTGTTTTTTCGTGGTTTTGCAATTCTATTTGTCAGCCCCGCAAAATCAAATTAATATTTTTTATTTCAGATTCTTTTTCAAAAATGAGTTTGTAACTTCCCACGCATCTTTGGCGGCTTCGGCGTTGTAGCGGTCGCCTGTGTCGTTGAAAAATGCGTGTGCCGCGCCTTTGTAAATCTTGTGTTCAAAAGGTTTTTTAAGACGTTTCATTTCGGCTTCAACTTCCGGCACTTTTGATGTGATTCTTGTGTCGGTTTCGCCGTAAATTCCCAAAACCGGACAATGAACTTTGGCAAGTTGTTCGTTTGCGGGCGCAGTTCCATAAAAAACGACTGCGGCTTTTAATTTGTTCGGTTCGGCGGCAAGCGCAAACGAACGCGCCCCGCCCCAACAAAATCCGATTGATGCGAGCTTGTTTTTCTTGACGTTTTTATGCGAATTTAGAAAATCCAAACTTGCGTTCAAATCGCTCATAACTT
Organism: uncultured Acidobacteriota bacterium; assembly: GCA_937863115.1. Taxonomy (GTDB): domain Bacteria; phylum Acidobacteriota; class Blastocatellia; order Pyrinomonadales; family Pyrinomonadaceae; genus CALMEH01. The sequence goes on along the minus strand of CALMEH010000688.1, from coordinate 2,176 downwards.
CGGTCATTACTAATGAGGCAAACGCTTCTCGCGCTTTGTCGGGTGATTCAAATGAACCTGTTCCGCCTTTTCGAGAAAGTGCGTCAATTGCCAGCGCAACATAACCGGCTTCGGCAAAACGTCTCGCGACATCGCGTGTATGTTCGTTTAGACCTCGATTTTCGTGCATTACTAAAATTGCCGGATATTTACCTTTTTTTATCGGTTTGCTCAAATATCCCGAAAGTTTTATGTCGCCGTTTTTATATTCGACCGCGCTCGAATCAACATTCGCCTTTTTCGATTCCTTTTCGGAAACAACCGTCTGCGCCAAGCCGGTTTGTTCAAGCAGCAAATGCGCCGCCGCATAAGTTCCGGTTAGAGCGATCATCCGCGCCAAAAATCCGCGCCGATCTATTTTTTCGGACTGATATTCTTCGACAATATTTTCGATTTGTTTATTCATATTTCTAAGTATGAATTTTTGAGAAATATTTTTCAACAAATTTCTTTAAGTCGTGAGTTTTTCTTTTTCATTCGGAAAGTTAAAATCTTTCGTAATGCTGATTAGTTTCATAAATGGTTGATGGTAAGATTTTTAACCACGAAATTACACAAAATTATACGAAATTTTTAATTCGTTTGGTGTTAATTGGTGCGATTTTGTGGTTATTCATTGGAATGCAATATAAATAGGAAAATATTTAATGTTAATTACATTTGAAACCGACTCGAAAACATTTAAAAGCGACTTGTCTAAACCTTTGAATATTGCGATTCCATTGCAATTCGACGGCGCACAGCCGAATGCGTATGATGTTCAACGCGCAATCTCAACACCTTACAAAGCCGGAGACATTATCGGCGACACAAGGCAAGGCGGAAGTGTGAATTTCGAGCAAATTACGTTTATTCCGCATTGCAACGGAACGCATACCGAATGCGTCGGTCATATTACGAACGAAAGAATTTCGGTAAATGATTGTTTGCAGGATTCGTTTATTTTGGCGGATTTAGTTTCTGTTCTGCCCGAAAAAGCGTCGGAAACAAATGAGACTTATTCGGTTGAATTGAATAATGATGATTTGTTGATTACGCGCAAAGGGTTGGAAATTTGCCGATTACAAATTAAAGATTACAAATCTGAAGGTTTAATTATTAGAACTTTGCCGAACGATGAAGGTAAATTATCTAAAACTTACTTAAATGACATTCCACCGTTTTTTTCAAACGAAGCTATAAATTTTATAAACGAATTAAATATTTCGCATTTACTCGTTGATATGCCTTCGATTGACAGAATTTTTGACGAAGGAAACCTTACAAATCATCGAACTTTTTGGAATATAAAACGGGGAAGTTTTGAAATTTCAGCCGAAACATTTGTAAATCGCACAATCACTGAATTAATTTATGTGCCGAACGAAATTAAAGACGGAAAATATCTTTTGAACTTACAAATCACGCCATTTCAAGCTGATGCAAGTCCGAGCCGTCCGATTTTATTTGAATTGTTTGATTAAAAAAAGGTTGGAGGCGGCAATCGGATTCGAACCGATGGATGAAGCTTTTGCAGAGCTTTGCCTTACCACTTGGCTATGCCGCCGATTTAAGAAAGGGAACAAAGAAGAAGGGGAGAAGAGGAGAAGAAAATGGTTAAATAATTTCTCCACTTCTCCTTTTCTCCTCTTCTCCCCTTCTTTTCAAACTGTGGAGCGGGAGACGAGACTTGAACTCGCGACTTCGACCTTGGCAAGGTCGCGCTCTACCACTGAGCTACTCCCGCAATCGCAAATTTTAATTCTACAAACTGAGAAAAATTTGTCAAGTTCGGGTTGCTAATTCGCCGTAACATTTCTCACAAAACTCCAATCGCCGCTGGCATTGATTTTGATATTGCCGAGTTTTTTTGATGAAATTACGATATTCGATGGATACCAAAGTGTGAAATAAGGCAAATCGTTGCTGATAAATGTTTGGGCTTTAACGTAAAGCTCTTTCGCCTTTGCTTTGTCCTTAGTGGTTATTTCAATAGCTTCGGTGACTACTTTATCAAATTCGGGATTGGCGTAACGACTGCGATTTCTTGCGCCTGGTTTTTTGTCGGGAAACTCAGTTGAAGCGAACAAATCTTTATAAAAAATCGGATCTTGGTTACCGCCAATCCATCTGGCGGTATTCATTTGAAATTGTCCGG
>CALMEH010000687.1 GCA_937863115.1 uncultured Acidobacteriota bacterium | reverse complement strand
CCGTCAGCACGACACAACGCCAAAAACCGGCGATTTACGCTTGGACAGGCGCAACCTTGGCAACGATTCGCCCTGATGCAGCCAATGACGGAGTTGCAATTCTCGGTTATAAAGTAACAAACCCATCGCCGGGCGTATGGCACTATGAATACGCAGTTTACAATCAAAACCTAGACCGCGCCATTCAATCTTTTAGCGTCGCATTACCCTCAGGAGCTGTATTGACCAATGTCGGGTTCCGAAATCCTATGCAGCATCCAAGTTCAGCCGCTGATGGCACCGCAGGAAATACCGGATTTAGCAACACCCCTTGGAGGCAAGCACAGGCGGCAAGTCCGAATGCCGATTCAATAACTTGGAATTCGGATACGTTTGCTTCGAATCCGAATGCAAACGCTATTCGTTGGGGAACGATGTATAATTTTCATTATGATTCTAATCTTCCGCCGCAAGCCGCGACTGTAACAATCGGTTTCTTCAAATCAGGCAGTCCCGTTAACATTCAAGTTTTTGCGCCGACAGCCGCATCTACGTCGGTTTCCGGTCGTGTGATGAACTCGGCGGGGCAAGGACTGAGCAATGCCGTTGTTTTGCTTACCGACTCAAACGGCAATTCGCAAAGGACTGTGCGAACAAGTTCATTAGGCTATTACAGCATTGATGATATTGAAACAGGCGGAACATATACCATCGAAGTAAGATCAAAGCGTCATACATTTCCGCCCCGAGTTTTGCAAATCAACGACAAGCTCACGGACATTGATTTTACGGCTGAACCATAGAATCCGAATCAATGATTCGATAAACTTTAAGGCAGTTTTCGGACTGCCTTTTTTGATGGAGAAAAGAAAACTAATACGGAACTTAATTTTTTGCAAAATCGTATCAACTTTTTGTAACCAATTCGCATCAAAAGGCGCGAACCAAAAGTTGTAGCTTGGTTAATTTTTTAAGAAAGGAGAATTATCATAAATGAACGAATTTGAAACGGAAGTTAAAAAAGCGGAGGCAGAATTGGAGCAAAGTCTTGTTCCCGTTGTGCCGGAAGAAAAATTAGACGACGAATATTTAGGAGATTGGAAAATGCAAGCGCAAGAATATCAACAAAAATTTAACGATGCGGCGACAAAAGCAAAAGATTTTGCGAACGAAAAATTTACGCAAGCCGGCGATAAATTCAAAGAACTTTCAAGCAAAGACCCGAAAGAATTGGTCGAAGATGCAAAAGAATTTGCTCGCCAAAAACCCGGACAGACGATTCTGATTTCAGCGGCTGTCGGTTTGGTTATCGGTTTTTTGCTCAAAGGCGGCGGTAGAAAATAAAAAAGCAAAAGGTAACAACAAAGGGCGATTCGGTTTTCGAGTCGTCTTTTTTCTTTTAAAGTTTTGTATGATTAGAAAATGAAGAATTTCAAACCCACAAAAGAAGATTTGCGCGATGCGATAAACCGCACGATGGAAGATGTCATTGATTATAATTTAAAGGTCTTATTCTGCGGAATAAATCCGGGAATTTGGTCGGGCGCAACCGGATTTCATTTCGCCAAACCGGGCAATCGTTTCTGGAAAGTTCTTTATTTATCAGGCTTTACCGAAAGAATTTTGCATCCGTCGGAAGAATACGAACTTTTAGAAAGCGGCTACGGAATCACCTGCTTTTGCAAACGCACAACCGCCCGCGCTGATGAACTCACGAAAGAAGAATACATCGAAGGTGGACGAATTTTGGTCAAAAAAATCGAAAAATACAAACCGAAAGTCTTAGCGGTTTTAGGAATCACAGCTTATCGCACCGCATTTCAAAACCCGAAAGCCAAACTCGGCTTGCAACCCGAAAAAATCGGCGATGCAGACGTTTGGCTGCTCCCGAATCCGAGCGGCTTAAACGCACATTATCAAGCCGATGATTTAGCCGAACTTTTCCGTGAAATCCCGAAATAATAAAGCAAAGAAAATTTGCCCGCGAAACACGCGAAACACGCGAAAAATGTTGAAACTCTTTTCTTCATTTTTCGTGTCTTTCGTGTGTTTTGCGGGCAACAAATCCTATCTCGAATTTAGATTAGTTAGATTTTGCTTGGCAGTTATCGAGCCATTTTTGGGTTAATTCCCAAGATGTATTTTTCGTGATCGGCGTATTCATCAAAAAGCATTCATAACCGTCCACATCAACAAATCTGACATCATACTCGCCCGGTTTAAGTCCGGTTAAGTCAATGAAAGTGTCTTTTTCTAAAATTCTGCCGTCGAGCCATTCTTTTCCCCAATTTTTTTGGTTTTCCGAAGTTTCGACATAAACTTCGGTGATTGCCCAAATCGCTCTATTAGTAATTTTCAGCGTGTATCGGTTTTGCGGCGTAGTGTTGAATACATTCTGCTCAACATTATTCAAATCGAACGGTGAGGCAGACGTAAAAATTGACGATTCGGCTTGCGCGTTTCCGGTCGAAACCAAAACTGCGAGCAAAGTAAAAACAAAGGTCAGTGCTAATTTTTTCATATTTTTTCCTATTTATTTAAAGTTCGTTTTTTGGGAATTAATCGGAGAAAATACAGTCGCCCAAAAACTATTCGACGTATTTTTAGCGTAAAGTCAGGAGTTTTCAGAAGTAATCTGAAGGAGAAAGTCTCATTTCGACTTTAGGTTAAGCGAACTTTAGCAATATTAGACAATTAAAGCAAGCATTTTTTTCATTCCCATTCAATCGTGCTTGGCGGCTTTGATGAAATGTCATAGACGACGCGGTTGATGCCGCGAATTTCGGACGTGATTCTGGACGAAACTTTTTGCAGAAAATCGAACGGCAAACGCGACCAATCGGCGGTCATTCCGTCGGTTGATGAAACGGCGCGGAGTGCGATGGTTTTTTCGTAAGTGCGGAAATCGCCTTGCACGCCGACCGATTGAATTGGCAGCAAAACGGCGAAGGCTTGCCAAACGTCGTTGTAAATTCCGAACTTGTGAAGTTCTTCGATAAAAATTTTGTCCGCTTTTTGTAAAAGTTCAACTTTTTCGGGCGTGATGTCGCCTAAAATTCTCACGCCGAGTCCGGGACCGGGAAACGGATGACGTTGTAAAATTTCATCGGGAATATTCAAATCTTTGCCGATTAAGCGAACTTCGTCTTTGAATAATTCTCTAAGCGGTTCGATTAATTTCAGATTCATTTTTTCGGGCAAACCGCCGACGTTGTGATGCGATTTTATCGTTACGCTCGCGCCGCGAAGCGAAACGGATTCGATAACGTCGGGATACAAAGTTCCCTGCACTAAAAATTTCACATCGCCGATTTTGTTGGCTTCCGCGTCAAAAACATCAATAAATTTTGCGCCGATTGCTTTGCGTTTCAATTCTGGATCAGAAACATCTTTCAAAACTTCGTAAAATTCTTTGGACGCATCAACGCCGATGACGTTCAAATGCAATTTTTCTTTGTAAAGTTTTAATGTTTGCTCAAATTCATTGGCGCGAAGCAAGCCGTTATTGACGAAAATGCAAGTTTGGCGCATTCCGATTGCTTCTTGAATCAAAACCGCCGCGACTGTCGAATCAACGCCGCCGCTTAAACCGCAGACGACATTATCGTTTTCGCCGACGATTGCACGGATTTTTTCGACTTCTTCGGCGATAAATTGTTTCGATGTCCAATCGCCTTTGCACTCACAAATATTAAACAAAAAGTTGCGTAAAACGTCTTTTCCCAAAGGCGTGTGCGAAACTTCGGGATGAAATTGAACGGCGTAAATCTTTCGCGCCGCGTTCTCAATTGCGGTTACGACTTCGCCCGTTGTCGCAGTTTGATGAAAACCTTCGGGAAGCGTCGTAACGTGATCGCCGTGGCTCATCCAAACGTCGAGAATCTCCGGCAAATCCTTAAAAAGTTCGGTTTTCCCGCTCAATCGTCTAAGTTTCGCGTGTCCGTATTCGCGCACATCCGACGGCGAAACTTTGCCGTTCAAATCTTTCGCCAAAAGTTGCATTCCGTAGCAAATACCGAGAATCGGCACATCAATTTTTTCGTAAAAATCGGCGGAAACTTGCGGCGCATCATCTTCATAAACCGAATTAGGTCCGCCCGAAAGAATCACGCCTTTCGGATTTTTCGCCAAAATCTTTTCCAACGCCAAATGAAAAGGCACAATCTCACAATAAACGCCCTGTTCGCGCACACGCCGTGCGATGAGTTGCGTATATTGCGAGCCGAAATCAAGAATTAAAATAAGTTCGTGTTGCAAAGTTGAATCTCCAAAGTTATGTAAAGAGAAGATTATACTTTGAGTTTGAGACGGTGAGAAATCTATTCGTAGTTTTTTTGCAGATTCACTTGCAAAGACATATTTTGCAGTTCTTCGTAGCGGTTAATCGCAAGACCGGCAACAATTCGCATAATCTCGAAGGCTTCTTCCTGTGAGATATTTCTTTTCCCAAAAGGCGTAACTATCTCGAAATCCACAATCGTTGTTGCATAAACAGCCGCATCGTTGAGGTAATTTTCTTGAATATTGACCTTAGTTTCTCTATCATTGGTTGATTGATTTTGATAAGAATAACGAAGCGTATTCAGCCATCTTTTTTTGATAAATTCTTGAGCTTTTTTAGGAATTTCGACTTTAGTTGTTTGATTTTTTTCATCTGTGTATTCAAGCCAAATTATTGGTATTTCCTGAATTTCCAAAGAAGTTTCCAAATCTCTTTCAAATTTTACAGGAAAATTTTCACCTTTAACTTTTACTTGCTGTTTAGTAAATAAAGCATACGATATTGTAGCGGCAGAGTTTTTACCTTCAAAAGACGAAACAATTCTTGATTCCTTAGGTTCGGTCGGTTTTTGCAAAAGAAGCGCAAAACTTAACAATATGGAAATCAAAAAAAGAATTATGCCAAATTTAATTCTTGAAGAATCTTTCATATTTAATGACCTTACTGGTTTATAGTGTAGAATAACTTTTGTAATATTCATTTGCAAATTTCAAAATTTTCGTAGAAAACATTTCTGATGACAAATTCAACAACTGAATCTTTAACAACGGACGACATTTCAAAAGCAAAAATCTGGAAAGTTATCGGCGCATCGAGCGCGGGGACGGTGATTGAGTGGTATGACTTTTATATTTTCGGAAGTCTTGCCGCAACAATTTCGCCGCTTTTTTATCCGAAGGGCAACGATACGCTGGCGATGATTGCGTATCTTTCGACGTTTGCCGTCGGGTTTATCGTGCGTCCGTTCGGCGCGTTGTTTTTCGGGCGCATCGGCGATAGAGTCGGGCGCAAATATGCGTTTTTGATGACGCTTCTGCTGATGGGCGGCGCGACGGCGGCGATTGGATTTTTGCCGACTTACGAAACAATCGGGATTTTTGCGCCGATTGGATTAATTTTAATTCGTGTTTTGCAAGGTCTCGCACTTGGCGGCGAATATGGCGGCGCAGCGGTTTATGTCGCCGAGCATGTGCCGGACAATCGGCGCGGATTTTATACGAGTTTTATTCAAATAACGGCTTCGCTTGGGCTTTTGCTTTCGCTTGCCGTGATTTTGATAATTCAAAGCCGAATGTCGGCGGAAGAATTTTCGTCTTGGGGTTGGCGCGTGCCGTTTTTACTTTCGATTTTACTCGTCGGTCTGTCGCTTTACATTCGTCTTCAAATGAAGGAATCGCCGATTTTTCAACATATTAAATCTTCGGGAATGGCTTCGGCAAAACCGATTGTCGAAGCATTTACGAATCCTGAAAATCGCCGCCGCGTGCTGATTTCGCTGTTCGGCGCAACCGCAGGACAAGGCGTTGTTTGGTATACCGGACAATTTTACGCGCTGTTTTATATGCAGACAGTTTTGAAAATCGAACGCCAAACAGCAAGTTATATCATTGCTATTGCAATTGTTTTAGCGATTCCTTTGTTTATCTTTTTCGGCGCACTTTCGGACAAAATCGGACGCAAAAAGATTATGATGGCGGGCTGTCTGCTCGCGGTTTTGGCTTATTATCCGATTTACAAAGGAATGGTTCACTATGCCGGGAATAATGTTGTAGCGATTCAGTCAACGCCCGATCCTGTAACCAAAGAACCGAAACTTTCGCCTGTTTCTTACGCCACCAACGAAATGACGGCAACACCCGTAACATCTGCGCCGAACGTCAACGTGCCAATGATGGTGTTACTGATTTTCATTCAACTTGTTTTCGTTACAATGGTTTACGCGCCGATTGCAGCTTATCTTGTCGAAGCATTTCCGGCAAAAATTCGTTATACGTCGCTTTCGCTACCATATCACATCGGCAACGGCGTTTTCGGCGGACTTTTGCCGACAATCGGACTTCTCGCCTGTGCGTGGACGGGAAATATCTACGCCGGACTTTGGTATCCAATGATTATTGCTTCAATCACATTCATCGTCGGAATGAAATATTTGCCCGAAACGCATAACCATAAAATCTGGGAAGAAATGGATGCGCCAAAGTAAAAAGTAAAAATTTTCGGATTTAACTTGACAAGAAACGGTAAAATATTTAACCTAAAAATTCGCCTTCGGGCGATTATTCCGCAGTAGCTCAATGGCAGAGCATTCGGCTGTAAGCTAGGCAAGGTCTTTTACAATGGCAGAAAAGCGCACTTATCAACAGCGAAGAGAATATTTAATCAAGGCGGTTCAACGCCGCAGAGAAAAAATACGTCAGATGGCTGTTGAATACAAAGGCGGTAGTTGCGAAGTTTGCGGCTACAATCGTTGTATCGAAGCACTTGAATTTCATCATCTTGACCCGACAAAAAAAGATTTTGGTATTTCCGCAAAAGGTTATGCCAGAAGTTGGGAAAAAGTTAAAGCTGAAATTGAAAAATGTGCGTTACTTTGTGCAAATTGTCATCGTGAATACCACGCCGGAAAGTTGCAGCTTTCACAGGCGACTGTGATTGAAAAATCGGATGAATTCAAGGAAGCCTTAACTAAAGAAATTTAGAATGGTAATCTTGAGCGAAGCCTGTTGAATGGTTTAAGAGTAAACAGGAACGTGCAGAGACTAGAGATTGAGGAAACCAAACCAATAAAATCTCAAATAGCGTCCGACAACTTTTTGCAAAAGAAGTTGATGAGATAGTCCACACTCAAACGAAAGTTTGGGAGAAAGTGTAACCGAAGGGTTGTAAGTTCGAGTCTTACCTGCGGAGCGTTTCTAAAAATCGGCAAATCAGCGAATACGCGGTTTGCCGATTTTTTATTGTTTGAATTTCGGGTTTAGCTTCGGAATCTATTGCCAAGTAAAATAACTTCATATAAAGTAATTAAATATTTAGCTTTCCAGCCGTTTCTTAAATTTTCGGAGGCATAATGAAAAAAAGTAAAAAAATTGTTTTGATTATCACGCCTGTTTTGGGTTCTCTTCTTTTTAGTGCTTGCCGTAGCAATTCTTCGTCATATTATCAATCAACACCTTCTTCGACGACGCGCGACGTTTATCAAAGTATTGACGATTGCAAAAAAGATTGGGGCGAACAGGATTTGTGCGAGCAGATGAACGATACGGACACGGATGAATACCGCAGAAACGGCGGCGTGATTGCGGGCAGAGGGTTTCGCGGACCGAATTATTATCAAGGAGACCGCGCCGTTTCATACAAAGGAAAAACCATCGCACCGACTTCGACCAGCACTTCGCTGAAATCTTTTACCGTTACGTCGAGTTCGTCTTCGAGTTCGAGAAGCAGTGTTTCGAGTCCGCGCACGTCGTCTTATTCGTCGTCGTCGTCGTCTTCATCTTCATCATCTTCGAGTCGCGGCGGCTTCGGCGGCGGCGGGTAC
>CALMEH010000686.1 GCA_937863115.1 uncultured Acidobacteriota bacterium | reverse complement strand
AATCGCACGACGCAAACGAGCCGGAAAATAAAGGCGGACTTGTCGTGGCGGAACTTGGCAAAGGCAAATATATCTATTGCAGTTACGCATTTTTCCGTCAATTACCGGCAGGAAATGCGGGCGCGTATCGGCTTTTTGCAAATCTTTTGAGTTTGCCGAAAAATAAAAAATAAACTTGAATAAGTTTTTTTTGAATACTTCGGAATAAGTGATAGATGATAAGTGATAGATGATAGGTTTAAGACAATCTATCACTTATCACCTTTCACCTTTCACTTATTCCGAGTGTTTTCTCTCAGTATAAACTCAAAATCCTTCGTCTTCTTTGCGGTTACAATTTTCTTATCGCATAATTAAAAACTTATGCTCAAGCGTTATATGCACGGACGGGAAAAACATTTTGCGATGGTGATTGATAATCGCATCGTGCGCCCGTTCGATTGGGGAATGGAATTTGTTAATGAAAATGCGAACGGCGAAGATCCGCGCAAATTTTATCGTGATTATGCGAAAAAAGTCATTGCAAATTCGGACGAATTTTTCTTTGCGCCGAATGTTTCGGATTATAATTTGGACGGCGATAATTTGACTTGGACAAGCGGAATTGAAACGAATTCGATTGAAAATAATACAGTTCGCGCAAAGTTTTTTCCGGTTGCAAAAGATAAAAAGTCTGCTGTTTTGGTGTTGCCGCACTGGAACGCACGCCCCGGAACTTATTTCGATTTGTGCAAATTCTTTAACAAAGTCGGCATTTCGGCTTTGCGGATGACGCTACCTTATCACGAAGAACGAATGCCGCCGGAACTCGAACGCGCCGATTATTTAGTTGCGCCGAATGTCGGGCAAACTTTGCAATCTTTGCGGCAATCGGTCGTTGACACACGCGCCGCGATTGGTTGGTTGAAAGCGCAAGGTTACGAAAAAGTCGGACTTGTCGGCACGAGCATCGGAAGCTGTGTCGGATTTTTCGCGTTTGTTCACGATTTGAATATTGACGCGGCGGTTTTTAATCACGTTTCGGGTTATGTCGCCGATGTCGTCTGGAACGGACTTTCGACTTATCACGTCAAAGAAAGTTTGAAGGACAAAGTCGAATTAGACGAACTGCGCGAATATTGGATGCCGATTTCGCCGATGGCTTATATGGACAAACTCGCCGCAATGCCGCCGCGTCCGCAACGCTATATTTACACGCTTTACGATTTGACATTTCCGCTCGATCTATCGCGTCAAATGCTCGAATCCATCAAAGCGCACAAAATCAAACACACAAAAACGATGATTCCCTGCGGACATTACACGCTCGGCGAAAAGCCATGGGTTTATATTGACGGATATAAAATTATTTCGTATCTGCGGAAACATTTACGATAACATTTCAATCTTTGCGAACTTCGCGCCTTTGCGGGAGAAAAATGTTTCCCGCAAAGGCGCGAAGTTCGCAAAGTAACAAAAATTATGCAGGCTGAGATTTTAGCAAAGGTGATTCGCGGTGAAACGGTTGAATCGGCGCATCGAGGTCATCTTTTGATTATTGATGGCGAAGGCAATGAAATCGTCAACATCGGCGACGCGGAAACTGTTGCGTTTATTCGTTCGTCGGCGAAGGCTTTTCAGTTGATTCCGTGTCTTTTGAGCGGTGCGGCTGAGAGATTCGGGTTTATTGAATCGGAAATTGCGTTGGCGTGTGCGTCGCATTCGGGCGAGAAGATTCATACCGTAATTGCTGAAAAGATGTTGAAAAAAGTGGGTTTGAACGAATCGGATTTGCGATGCGGTTCGCATCTTCCGTTTGATGAAAAACGTGCTGAAGAAATGATCCGCGCAGGTGAAAAACCGTCTCAATTGCATAATAATTGTTCCGGCAAACATTCGGCAATGCTCGCGTTTGCCAAACATATCGGCGCAGATGTTCAAACTTATGATTTGCTTGAAAATCCGATTCAGCAAGCGATTTTGGAAACGGTTTCGACTTTTACCGAAACGCCGAAAGATGAAATTCCGATTGCCGTTGACGGTTGTTGTGCGCCGAATTTCGCTTTATCGGTGCGGGCGATGGCGCGTTCGTTTTTGAAATTGGTGTTTCCGCCGAAAAATTTTGATGATGAATTGCGCGAAGCGTGTCGGCGCGTCGTTACGGCGATGATGAATTATCCCGAACTCGTCGGCGGAACTGACAGATTAGACACGCTTTTGATGAATGCGGCGCGAGGCAAAATAATTTCAAAAATCGGCGCGGAAGGCGTTTGGTTATGCGGCGTTTTGCCGAACGAAAAATATAAAAAAGGTTTGGGAATTGCAATGAAAATCGAAGACGGCGACGACAAACGCGCCCGCGCCGTTATTTCCGTTGAGGTTTTGCGCCAACTCGGAATTTTTGACGCGGAAATTTTGCATCAAATCTCACCTTTGCCGATTAAAAACCGACGCGGCGAAATTGTCGGCAGAGTCGAAGCGAGTTTTACTTTATAAGGTTTTGCTTCAAAAGCGGTTAAAAGTAATGATGAACCACAAAACAACACGAAATGACACGAAATTTTATATCTTTTTCGTGTTATTTTGTGTAATTTCGTGGTTCAAGAAAAAGCAATTTTATAGAAATTCAGTAAAATTGCTTTGTCGTTAAGCTAAAAATCTCTGACGATTGGTAAAAATACACTGCTGGTGTGTTTAGATTGCCTGTTTAAAGGTGAAATTGCTTTGTATTCAGATTGAATTGAGATAATTACAGGTGAAATCGTTCTGTTCATCACTCAAATCTTTGTCTGAACTGATGAAATCGTTTTGTATATTGGTAAAATCGTTTAGTTTAAAGGTGAAATCGTTTCGTGTATTGGTTAAATCGATCTGTTTAAAGGTCAAAATGGCTTGTTCAAAGGTAAAATTGATTCGTCGGCAGGTTTAGAACGCTTGTTGATAAGTGTAAAATAGTTAAAGTTTATGGCAGAAGCAACACAGCAAGAAAATTTTCCGCCGAAGTTGCGGAAAACAGTTGACGGCGGCATTGATATTGGTTCGATTGCCGATTTACTCGAATGGTTTTTAACTTTTGACCAGCGCGTCGGACTTATGCGTCTGCCTCAGGTCGAAGAACTTTTTCAATGGAAGCAAAAATCAGACGCGGAAAAAGGTATAGAAGTTTATCCTTTTGAAAATGCCGAGGCGCGTTTCGCTGTCGGCGCATTTCAGGCTCTTGGAGAAAATCAAACTGAAGACCAATTGCAAAGTTGGATAACCGAAGTTCTACAAGCCTTAGGCGAAGCCAAACAAACCAACGAAGACATTGCCAAAAGCCACAACCTCAAACAAAACGAATCGCACATCGCGCAAGGCGAAGCGATTACAAACGATATTGAACGCCAAATTTATCTGACAAGCTGTTGGATAGAATCGCTCTGCACGGCAGAAGTTAGATTTTTGGGCTGGGTTTATCAGGAACTTTACGGCAAGCCTTTTCAGCCGATTACGGTTTAACCCAAATCCAGTATCTAGATTTACACACAATATGAATCTGAAAGAACTTCTTAAAAATTGGGAAGACCAAGATATAAGTGCTTATTATTTGGCTTGTTGCTTAGGATTTATTGATTATGATGAATCTTTTGCAGTATTTAGAGAATCAAAAAGTATTTTTTGGACTGGTAATCCGATAAGTTATTTTCTTTCCGACACGCTCAAAAAAATGTCAGAGGTTGGTATGCTTGAATTTAATGACGACAATCAATACCGTTGGAATAAAGCATTTGAACCAAAATAAAGGTGAAAAAGTTTGTTGAGCAAATTCAACAAACTTTTTCACCTTTAAACTTTTAGACTTTATCGCCCGAAAGTGTTGCATTGGCGCATATCGCCGGTTTGCACGCCCTTGGAAAACCACGTCATTCGCTCGCGTGAAGAACCGTGTGTGAACGAATCCGGCACGATGTAGCCTTGCGATTTACGCTGAATGTTGTCGTCGCCGACTGCGCCGGCGGCGCGGATCGCTTCTTCGTAATCGCCCGTTTCGATTAAGCCTTGTTTATTGGCGTAATATGCCCAAACTCCGGCGTAGCAATCGGCTTGCAACTCCAATTTTACCGAAAGCTGATTTGAATTTCCGGCGCGTTGAACCTGATCCATTGTGCCTAAAATGTTTTGAATGTGATGCCCGACTTCGTGCGCGATAACGTAGGCTTGCGCGAAATCGCCCGGAGCTTGAAATTGAGTTCTCAATTCACGGAAAAACGAAAAATCGAGATAGAGTTTTTCATCGCCCGGACAATAAAACGGTCCGGTTGACGAGCCTGCGACACCGCAGGCGGAATTGACTTGCCCATCAAAAAGCACGAGTTTGGGTTCGCGGTAACGGGTTCTTGCCTGTTGCGGTAAAACTTGATTCCAAACGTCCTCGGTGCTTCCCAAAACCGATGCGACAAATTTTCGTTGGTCATCGTTTGATTGCGGATTTCGTTGTTGCTGTTGCTGTTGCTGTTGCGGCATTTGAATTTGGCTGCTATCCAAAAGTTGGCGCGGGTCAAGCCCGCAGATTACTGCCAAAATCAAAACGACAATCATTCCCAAACCGCCGCCGCCAAGCGCAATCGTTTTGCCACCCATTCCGCGTTGGTCTTCAATATTTGTGCTTTCTCGTCCTCTTAACATTCTTTCGTATTCCTCGTTTTTAGAGATTCTATCATTTTGTTCCCGTAGAAAAAACTGTCATTACGTTCAAATTCCCAAAATCGCCTCGTCCTTTCGCGTTAAATTATGATAATTATTGATTTTAGCCGAATAAATTCTTGACAGCCGTGCGTAACCTCTTTATTATTATGAGAAGCCTTTAAAGTTTTATTTTACAACATTTTCCTGAGAGGACGATTGCAATGATTAAACTCGATATTATTAATCAAGTTGCGGACAAAACAGGCGTGCCGAAACAAAAAGCCGAGCAGGTTGTTGATGCGCTGTTTGACGCAATGAAGGAAGCTCTGGCAAAGGGGAAACGCATCGAACTTCGCGGCTTCGGTGTGTTTGTCGTTAAACCCAGAAAACGCGGCATCGGGCGCAACCCGCGCACCGGCAAGGAAGTTCCGATTCCTGCCGGAAAAACAATCCGCTTCAAACCGGGCAAAGATTTACAAGCCAAAGCCGTTAAATAACTTGGCGCAAAAATTTATTTTCTACAAATTGTGAATCGTAAATCGCAAGATAATAAAGTTGTGTCATCTGCGATTTACGATTTATTTTTTACGGGAACTTATCCACAGAGATAAACACAGATAAGAAATCTGATTAAATCATCTGTGTTTATCTGTGTTCATCTGTGGATAAAAAAATAGATGTCAGACTTGAATGAAACCGCCAATCACCTTTTCAGCCGCCGCGAAGCAATGCGCCCGACCGTGCGGACTTGGGCGAAACATATTTTTTTACTGCTCATTACGTTTTTCACCATCACGCTTGCCGGAACTTTGCAGCCTTTCGGAATTATCCCGATTTTTAATACTTCGGATGTTGCCGAACCGCAAACTTGGGGCGAAATCGGTGGTTTTTTGCTCAATTTGCCGATTGATTATTTTAATTTAATCGTTCACGCCATTAAAGAACTTTTCACGAATTACGAGGTTTTCAAATACGGCATCAGCTTTTCGATCTCGCTGATTTTTATACTTTTATCCCACGAATTAGGGCATTACATCGCTTGCCGAATTTATCGTGTTGATGCGACTTTGCCTTATTTTCTGCCGACTCCGCCGTTAATTGGACCAGCCGGAACTTTCGGCGCGTTTATCAAAATCGTTTCGCCAATGCCTTCGCGCAAAGCCGTTTTCGACATTGGCGTTGCCGGACCGATTGCCGGATTTATTGCGCTCATTCCCGTTACGCTGATTGCTTTTTCGACTTACGAATACGACACGGCAACTTCGGAAATCGTCAGCGGCACAATCGTTTTTTCCCATTCGTTGTTTTATAAATTTTTGGCGTGGGTTTTCGGCGTAAACTTGCAAAATGCGATGAAGCCGAATCCGTTTTATTTTGCGGCTTGGGTTGGGCTGTTAGTAACGGCTTTGAATTTGATGCCTTCGGGACAACTAGACGGCGGACACGCAATTTATGCGGTTTTCGATTCAAAAATTCACAAATGGACAGGCAGAATCGTGTTTCTAGTAATGGTGATTTTGGCAATTTCCGGTTGGTTTTTTTTCAACTCGCCGAGTGGAGTTCTATTTGCGATAATTTTATTTTTTATGATGCGCGTCGGTCATCCCGCGCCGATTGACGATTCGCCGATTGATTTTAAGAGAAAGTTAATTGCAGTTTTGACCCTTTTGATTTTCGCGCTTAGTTTTATGCCGTTTCCGATTCAGATTAGATGAGCAATAAATTTATAGAATTAGGTTGACAGAACTACCACAATTAAGTTTGTTCCAATAGCCCACGCTGTTTCAGTAATTGATACATACCATAAGTTATTCTGCTGTTTCATATTCTCATTCCTCCCTTTTTTTTGGATTTGACCTGTTAGTTTCAAACTTAAATGTTTTAGAACAAATAAAAGAAAATTGGCTATAAAACAAAAAACTAAAAGAGCAGATAAAGGCACTGTCAACCCTATCAGCCTAATTCTATAAATTTCAATAAACAATTTATGCTTCGCCAACTTGCGGCAATAAGCCTTTAATTTCCTTAACCATTTTTTGCACGTCTTCTTGATCTTCGAGCGCAATCATAAAAAAGTCGTAGCTGGTTTTGAAACAAACCATTCCGTTGCCGAAAAACCAAACGCCTTCGAGAAGCGGATTTCCGCCCAGAAGCCAATCAAGTGGTGCGCCCGTGATGGTTTTCGGGTTGACGATATTCGTCATCATCACCGCGCCCGAGGCGAATGAAAACGCGCCCAAAAGCGGTGCGCCGACCGATTTGACGATGCCGCGCTCAAATTCGATTTTTTCGGTTTCAGCTTTTGAAAGCTCGCCTTTTATGATTAAATCTTCCTGCGTTTTGAGATATTCGT
>CALMEH010000685.1 GCA_937863115.1 uncultured Acidobacteriota bacterium | reverse complement strand
GTAAGTTGCGACCATTTCCGGTCGTGCGTTTTTCAATAACCAACTGTAAGCCGTGTAACCGATGAGCGAGCCGGCAATTATCAGGTAAATTAAGCCAAACCAAGAGTTTGCCGAAACTTCAGCGATATTAAAAGTTGACCATTCGCCCATTATCAAACTGACGACGAGCAGAACCAAACCGCCCGAAAACATCTGCATTCCGGCAGTCAAGATCGAAGATTTCGGAATCGGCGAACGCAATCCGTAAATCGAACCTGTTGCCCAACTCAGAGCCGCAAGCATCACGGCGATCGCGCCGAAAAATTGCATCGAACCGATGTTTGCCGCGCTGTTTGCCGTTTGCCCGTTAATCAAAAGCCACACGCCGAAAAATCCGACGGCAATGCCCAAAACTGTTTACAAATTCGGACGCGATTCCCCGAGCCATAACCAACTTAAAAGCACGATCCAAAACGGTTCTGTCGCCACGAGAAGCGCGGCAAGACTCGATGAAATATAGTGTTGCGCGAAAACAACGCCGCCGTTTCCGCCAAGAAGTAAAAGCGTTCCGACAACGAAACTCGTTTTCCAATGCGCGGCTTTCGGACGCTCATAATCTTTCGACAAACGCGCCCAAATCATCAAAACTACGCCCGCAAAAACAAAGCGCGAACCTGCCATCAAAAACGGCGGCAAGGTTTCAATCGCATATTTAATCGCCAAATATGTCGAACCCCAAAGAATATAAACTGCCGCAAACGCCGCAATGAGTAAAATTAAGTTGCGATTATTCGTGTTTTTAATCACTTCTACCTCCTTTTTTCCGCAAAACTCCCGTAATACGCAAAATTTTCCTATCTTTTTTTCGCATATTTCGCGTGTTTCGCGGACAAATCTTTTACTTAGTCTTTTCGTCCGAATCGCCGATCGGCAACGCGGTCGTTTCTTTTATCGTCTGCAAAACGATGGTCGTTTTTGTGTCGGCGACATTCGGCACGTTTTTTAGGCGTTCGCGCAAAAGCCGCGATAAATGCTCGGTATTTTTGACGCGCACTTTTAGAAAATACGAATCTTCACCCGCCACATCGTGAACTTCCAAAACTTCGGGAATTTCCGCCAAAAATTTATC
>CALMEH010000684.1 GCA_937863115.1 uncultured Acidobacteriota bacterium | reverse complement strand
GTTTCGGCATCGTGTTCAGCAATTGAAAGCGCAATTTGCTGGCGCACGCCCATTGCTTTTTCGAGTTTTCGCAGAACCTTCGATTTTGTCGTTGCTTCGCCGAAAAGAAAATCGTCATAAACTTCTTCGGTTTTTTCGCTTGCGTCGAGCGTGGTGTATTGCTGATTTAGTTCGGTGAGAAGCTGTCGGAAATCGGCAATCGTTGTTTGATACATTGTCCGCGCTTCTTTTTCATCGTGAAACCACATCAAACCGGCAATTTCCGCCGAAAAACTAATGCGATTTTCGAGCGTCTGCAAATTTTTAACTTCCAAACCCGTTTCGCGCAAAAATTCGACGGCTTGTTTTTTCAATTCCGCGTCTTTTTCGGTTTTAGCGGCATCGGTTGTTTGCGAAAAAACCGTCTGCACCAATAAAATTAACAAAAGCGACAATAATAATTTTCTATTCATTTATAAAACTCCTAAGTTTCTAACAAATTTATAGTAACGACAGAACGTGATTAAGTAAATGATTTTGCGAAAAAGTAAGTATCTTACGACACAAAAACCGACAGTTTGCAGAATTTAGTTGAAAATAATATGCGACAAAGATAAAGTAATTTGTAGGAAAAAGGCTGACACGGAGAACCGTTAATAAGAATATCTGTGGTAAAATAAAATTATGCTTAGTCAATATATTCAAGCCGCAATGCGCCAAGCAAAATATGAAATTTTGCCGGATGACGGAACTTATTACGGCGAAATTCCGAGTTTTCAAGGCGTTTGGGCAAATGCCGAAACGCTCGAAGATTGTCGTGAAGAATTGGCGGAAGTTTTGGAAGAATGGATTTTTCTTCATCTTGCAGACAATACGCCACTTCCCGTTGTGAATGGTTTGAAATTAGCTGTTGAAAGAGTTGCAGAAAAATCTTTATAGGTCTTCCCAAATTTCTCTTTCGACATTAGCTTGCTTCAAAATCCGAATCAGTAAATTTTTACTAATTTCTCCTTGATGCGGATTCGGAATACGAACTTTCAACGAATCTTTTTTCAAATATTGATGATTTCCGCCTGAAATTGGTCCATCAAAGCCAAGCTGACGCAAGTAATAAATCAAATCTTTTCGTTTAATTGGAGAGAGTTTTGGCATAAATTTATAAAACCTCTGTCGTTAATAGCTTGTAAAAAACAAAAACCGTCCAAATGAGGTCAAAACTTCATTGAACGGCACTTTTAGCTTAATTAATTTTTCGAGTCGAGTTTTCGACTCGAATGAATGTTATTATAAACAAGATATAAAAGTCAATTACCACCGCTAAAGGCGGCTTGATTTTTTCGCCTTATCGCCCGTTTCTTGACACTCAAACCTTAAACAATTAGTATTTATAGTTTCGGCTCTAATGCCCGAAGTCTATCTATATGTTCGAATCGCTGTCCGATAAACTGAAAAAGACGCTGAAGAATCTTCGCGGCGAAGGCAAACTCACGCCTGAGCATGTTGACGTTGCTTTGCGCGAGATTCGGATGGCTTTGCTCGAAGCGGACGTAAATTATAAAGTTGCGAAAGATTTTGTCGAAGCGGTTCGCGTAAAAGCCGAAGGACAGGAAGTTTGGCAAGACCTGAAACCGCACGAACAAGTTGTCAAAATTGTTTATGATGAGCTTGTCGAATTATTTGGCGGAACTTCGTCGAGATTAGTTTTTACGAAACAAATTCCGAATGTCGTGATGATTGTCGGACTTCAAGGTTCGGGCAAAACGACTTCGACTGGAAAAATTTCGCGTTGGCTTAAAGACAATCAAGAACGCAAGCCTTTATTAGTTTCGGTTGACGTTTATCGTCCGGCGGCGCGTGAACAATTAAGAGTTGTCGGCGGCGCGGTTGGCGTTCAGGTTTATCAAAATAAAGAAACAAACGATCCGTTGACGCTTGTGCGCGGTGCAATGCAACACGCGCAGGAAACGGGTTTCGATACTTTGATGATTGACACGGCTGGTCGTTTGCACATTGACGACGATTTGATGGTCGAACTCGAACAAATCAAAGCCGAAACCAAGCCGATTGAAGTTTTGTTCGTTGCCGACGCAATGACCGGACAAGATGCCGTCAAAAGCGCGGAAGTTTTTCACGAACGAGTCGGAATTACCGGCGTTGTTTTG
>CALMEH010000683.1 GCA_937863115.1 uncultured Acidobacteriota bacterium | reverse complement strand
TTGTCGAAGGCGATCCGCAGATGTCGTTTGAAGAAGCGGCGCGGCGTAGAGATTTTACGATAAATGCAATTTTGAAAGATGTTTTGAGCGGCGAAATTATTGACAATTACGGCGGACAAAAAGACATCGAAAATAAAATTTTGCGCGTCGTTTCGCGTGAAACTTTTGCCGAAGATTCGCTTCGAGTTTTGAGAGCGGCACAGTTTGCGGCGCGGTTCGAGTTTGAAATCGATGCAGAAACGGCTGAGATTTGCCGTTCGATAGATTTGACCGATTTGCCCAAGGAACGAATTTGGGGCGAGCTTGAAAAATTGCTTTTGAAATCGGAAAAACCTTCGATCGGATTGCAATACTTTTATGATTTAGGCGTTGCAAATCAGCTTTTTCCAGAACTCGTAACGCTCGTCGGCGTGCCGCAAGAAGCGGAATGGCATCCTGAGGGAAATGTTGACGTGCATACACTTATGGTCGTTGACGAGGCGCGGAAATTGATTGATGATCTGGAATATTCAAAACAAGTTACGGTGATGCTCGGCGCACTTTGTCACGATTTCGGGAAACCTTCGACAACCAAGTTTTTTGACGGTCGTTGGCGTTCACACGCGCACGATGAAGCGGGCGTTGAGCCGACGATTTCGTTTTTGGACAAACTCGGAATTTTCACGCTTGACGGTTATGATGTTCGCAAACAAATCATTGAAATCGTGCGCTATCATTTGCTTCCCGGAATGTTTTATAAATCAAAACCGGGCGACGGCGCGTTTCGTCGTCTGGCGCGAAAAGTCGAAACCGATTTGCTTTATCGCGTCGCCAAAGCCGACAGTTTGGGCAGAAATCCCGAATGGCTGCCGAAGGAAAAATGGTTCAAAGCCGAAGCGCAAGAATGGTTTATCGAACGTGTGCGCGAATTGAAAGTCGAAATCGAAGCACCGCAAAAAATCTTGATGGGCAGGCATTTGATCGAGTTGGGTTTGCAACCTTCAGCGAAATTTAAAGATATTCTCGACGCAGTTTATGAAAAACAACTCGATGGGCAAATTCAAAATTTAGATGAAGCCATCAGCGAAGCAAAAAGTTTGATTTAATCAATGGAAGAAACGCGAGTGCGAACGAGCGTGCCGATCACGCAATTTTGCACGCGCGGTCGCGGTCGCGTTTCTTCCTTTGATTTTCAAAAATTTATTGCAAAGCCTCGATTCCCAACGAAAGCGGATGACGACCGTAGCGCATTACGCCAAAACGAATCGCCACAATAACACTTTGATTCGGGAAAAGCGGCGTGTTTGCCGTAATGCTTTCAACTGTCAAAGTGCTGTTGATGCCGCCGCCGTTTGGTTGCAATCTTTCCGCCGCAAGCGTTACGCCTTTGATGATTTCGCCTTCGTCCGTTGAATTTAAAAGCCGAAAATCGGGACGTGACGAAAATCGACTTTGCGTCAGAGTTCCGACGGTCGGAAAATCAATCGCTCGCAGGCGCAAGGCTGAAATCGGTTGATTTGTGTTGTTCGTGATCCGCCGATAAACCGTCAAAGTTCCCTGCGAACCGTTCGGAACAGGCGTTGAATTAAAAACTTCCGCGCCGTAATCTTCGATCGAAACTTCGCTATTTTTCATCTGCCGCAAACTGTCCGAAGTTTCCGGCGCAGGCGCACCGAGCGCAGAATAATTTTTCAGTCCGTTCGCCGCAAAAACGGTCGCGTGATTGTCCACGAGAAGAAAATCTAATTGATTATTATTCGTGTCCT
>CALMEH010000682.1 GCA_937863115.1 uncultured Acidobacteriota bacterium | reverse complement strand
CGATGTGATCATCGGCATGAACGGAAAGAAATTCGCCGCCGGCGGACACCTCGGCCAATGGATCGGTAACGCGATCATCGAGGCGGAAAAGGCGGAGAACCAGGGGAAAATCTCCTTCCTCGTCTGGCGCGATAAAAATTACGATGAAACGGACTTTTCGGAAATTGCCGCGCAAAAATTAAAAGAATTTGCCTTGCCCGAAAAAATTTCGGCGTGGGACGTTATCGAGTGGACTTTGAACGAAACGAATCTGCCCGCGCAGAAGGATTTGCACGCAAGTTTCGGCGATCCGCCGATTACGATTTACGTTTCACCGCGTTTTTTCATAGACGTTTATTTTTGGCTCGAAGGCACGACTTCAATTCATCAGCACGCATTTTGCGGCGCGTTTCAAGTGCTTAAAGGTTCGAGTCTTCATTCTTGGTATGAATTTGAACGACAGGAAAGCATTAATACTTTCACGGAAATCGGCGCGATAAATTTGAAGGAATGTCATTTATTAAATGTCGGCGACGTGCAGGAAATCCGCGCCGGAAAACAATATATTCACTCGCTTTTTCACCTCGAACAACCTTCGGCAACAATTGTTGTTCGCACTGATAAAAGTCCGCTTTATTTGCCGCAATACGATTATCACAAACCATTTTTGGCGATTGATCCGTTTTTTGAAGAACCAAACACAACTAAAAAAATGCAGGCGATAACCGCCTTGTTTCGTTCAAAACACCCTGAAACCGATAAATTTATCGGCGATTGGTTGAAAAAGGCTGATTTTCAGACGAGTTTTATAATTCTTTCCAATCTGCGCGCGCTTTTCGTTTCTAATCAGATTGAACAGATGTTTAATGTCGGGGAAAACGAAAATCGTTTCGACACATTTTTGGAAATCGTCCGCGAAAGACACGGCGAACGCGCCAACATTTTTCCGAAAATCTTCGCACATAAAGCAAAAGTTGAGGAAATTGTTCGCCGCCGTGCTGTCATCACCGAGCCGGAACATCGATTTTTTCTCGCTTTGCTGATGAACGTTGAAGGCAAAGAGCGGATTTTTTCGCTGATAAAAGAACGCTTTCCCGACAACGAACCGCTCGACAAAGTTTTGGATTGGACATTCGATTTGGCGAACACGAAGGTGTTAGGGTTAAACATACCAAACGCCATCGGCATCGAAGATTTCGGCGATTTGGATTTGTTCGTGCTGGAAAGTTTGCTGAAAAATCAATCAAACGAAGAAGCTGAAAAAATTCTCGAAACCGAATACGGAATGCAAGTTACGGAAAAAGTTAGGCAAAATCTCGTGCAGAAACGAGAACAAATTCAAAATTCGGTGCTTTTCGATTCGCTTTTACAATAATTTTTTTCAATTTGCTTGATACAGAGGTTTTTACTAAAATATCTATTCGCGCCCCTGTAGCTCAATGGTTAGAGCAGCAGACTTAAGCGTTGTGAAACCTAAATAAATCTATATGGTTTCAAACAAAATGGGTTGCTAATTTGTTAATTAAAGCAAATTGGTAGAATCTGTCAAATTCGGGGAAACCTAAATGTTCAAGAGAACACACGGCAATCCCGAACCAAGCCTCAGAATTTCTGAGGAAGGCGTAGAGACTTAACGGCAGACTCGTAAAGAGAAGAGAAAGTCCAGACCACAAACCGGAAACGGGCGGCGAAAGCCGTAGCGGGTAAGCATAATCTGTTGGCTGTAGGTTCGAATCCTACCGGGGGCATTTAAAATTAGAAAAGGCAGACTGAAATTTCAGTCTGCCTTTTCGTGTTTTTAGATGAAAGAAAGACTTTTAGCTTTTCTTTTTGCAACAAGGTTTGTCGCAGTTTTCTTCGCCGACAGCAACCGTTACGTTTTTCGTATCAACTGTTTTTGTGGTTGATTCGGTTTTATTTTTCATCGGACACGAATCGCCGCCGTTTTTGCAGCAGCAATCAGACGAATCGCAACAGTCTTTTTTATCGGCTGAAGCGTTTTCCGATTTATTTTTCATCGGGCAGGAATCTTTGCCTTTACAGCAACATTCCATTGCCTTTTCGTGATTGTGATTGGTTGAAGAATTGTATGCGAAAGCAACAATCGTCAGACCGAAAACGAGAACGGTGGCAATCGCCAGCATAATTTTCTTTTTCATAATGTATTTACCTCAAAATTTAAAAATATAAAGCCTAAAAATTTATCAAATCTTTTTGCAGATTTGACCGTAAAACAGACACAATAAGGCTAATTTTTAAATTCTGAAGACACGATTTTTAATGAAGATTTTGTTTGAAGCGAAAACCGGCGCATAATAATTTTCCGCAATCTGAAAATCGT
>CALMEH010000681.1 GCA_937863115.1 uncultured Acidobacteriota bacterium | reverse complement strand
GACCTGCCAAACAAATTGTCCTTGCAGTTCATCGCAAATTCTCACGCAGGCATAACAATCTATGCACCGTGTCATATCAACCTGAATAAAAGTATGACTGTCGTCAATATGTTTCGCAGGCTCTCCGAAATCTCTCTCGCTTAAATTGTATTTCCGAGCCATCCGATGAAATTTCTTCTCGGGATAAAGTAAAAAATCTTTGAGCGGATAACGTCGTGCGAACATTCGAAGATCGGCTTTCCGCGACGCTTCAAGCTTAGGCGAATGAGTTTCAACTTCCATCCCGTCGGTCAAAATTGTCTGACACGAAGCAATTTCTCGCGCCGCACCTTTCACTTCAACAACGCATAAACGGCAAGCTCCACACGCTTTTATGCGCTCATCGTGGCAAAGCGTAGGAATTTCGATTCCTTCTTTTTGACACGCTTCAAGAATCGAAATGCCTTCGCCGAATTCTTTTGTCTCACCGTTAATTTTTGCTCGTATCATTTTTTTCTCCCAGAGCTTCGTTAAACCTGCGTCATATTTTGAGATTTGACTAAATTTGGATTGCAAAACTCGTTCCGCAAATAAATTTGCTCGGTAAGATTGAATTTTCGACGGTGAGCCGCGAAAAAACACGCAACTTTTGTGTAGATTTTCACGGTTAGATTGGAAATTTTCTTGACAAATTTCCTGATTGTTCTTCATTCAAAAAAAATCCAAAATAAAGCGGAAAAAATAGATCTGTGGCGCGAGGTTTGCTACAACGCAAAATCGGAGATTATTTTTATGCAAAATTTTACAACTAAAACGATTCGTGAAATTGCAATGGCAATGCCCGTAACAACTAGCGTTTTTGAAGAATATAAAATTGATTTTTGTTGTGGGGGCGGGCGAAGTTTTTCCGATGCTTGTCAAAATGCCGGTGTTTCGCCTGAAGTTGTCAGCCGAAAAATTTATCAGATTTTGGATACTCAATTAAAAGATTCTGAATCGCCCGAATCGCAAAATGCTACGGAATTGATTGATTACATTTTGGAAAAACACCACGTTTTCACCCGCAATGAAATCGCTCGCCTTTCGGGTTTGATGGAAAAGGTTTCCCGCAAACACGGCGATTCCTACCGCGAACTTTTAACGTTGAAAAACTCTTTCGCCAATCTTTGCGTGGATTTAACACGGCATTTGTTGAAAGAGGAAAATGTTTTGTTCCCGTTTATAAAACATCTGGAAATGTCTGAAGCAAACAATCTTTCGACTCCACATCCGCCTTTCGGAACGGTCAAAAATCCGGTGCGAATGATGATGATTGAACACGATAAGGCGGGCGAAGAGTTGCGGGAAATGCGTGAAATAACTAAGGATTATGCTCTTCCCGAAGGCTCGTGTCCTAGTTTTCAAGCATTATATTTCGGTTTGCAAGAACTCGAAAGGGATTTGCACTACCATATTCATCTCGAAAATAATGTTCTTTTCCCGGAAGCGGTAAAACTTGAACAAAAAGTCATTTTCGGTTACTGAAGAATACTGAAAATTTTCACGGATGAGTGCGGAATTTTTCGCACTTTTTGCATAAAATTGAAATAAAATTGTGATTTTTGCCATTGGAAGGGGCTTTGCAGTTTTGATGTGCAGGATTGATTCCTAATTGATTTGGAGGAAAAAAAAATCTTGTAAAAATTTATTGGTTAATGTGGCTTTTGGAAGTTTTGGCGGTTGAAATTCTTTATTTTACGGATTATTTACGCCAAAGGTGGCAATTCTTTTCGGTTTTATTTCTTTCGGTGCGATTTTCCTTGGAATAATTTGTGTGTTTCCGATTTCCGTTACACATTCCCCGCAGAAACATTAAATTCCGGTTATAGTTAAATTTAATAAAATCTCAAACCGCGTTTTCGGCGATTTGAGATTTTATTTTTGTCAAAACAAATAGCATTTTCTATTTGTTAATGCTCTGTTTTAACCTTTTTACTAATTCGCTGTTCGGGTTTATTTCATCTAACTTCTGCACAACTTTTTGCAATTCTTCAGTATTTCCTTTTTTGAAATAAGCGATTCCGAGATTATAAAGCGTCGGTTCGTGTTTAGGATTTTTTTCGAGCGATGTTTGAAATTCTTTGACGGCGCGGTCAAGATCGGGAGTTTGCCTTTCGATAAAAGTAATGCCCAAATCGGTGCGGACGTTGATGTCGTCAGGGTTTTTTTGAATTGCGGTGAGATACCATTTTTCCGCCGTTTCATAATTTTTTGCGTCGAAATAAGCGTTGGCGGTTTTGACGATTGTGTCGTAATCGTCGGGTTTGGCTTTGCTCGCTCGTTCGTAATATTCAGCGGCTTTGTCGAATCTTTGAATTTGCGCGTGCATCTCGGCGGCTTTGATTTGCGCGTCGAAATTGTTCGGTTCTTTCTCCGCTTTGTCGAGAATTTCGGCAATCTGCGGAATCATTGCGCCTTGTTGTTGAGGTTTGATGTCTGCCGTTGATTGATTCGGAATTTGCGGATTTGCAACGGTTTGCGCCGTTTGATTGACCGCATTCCGATTAATGCTGTTGGCAACCGTAAAACCGGTAATCAAACCGATTACAAGTCCGCCGATGCCAAATAAAATACTGTTTTTCATATTTTGGTAAGTCGTTAGTTGTTAGTAGTTAGTTGCTAAATCTGTCTTTGCAACTAACTACTAACAACTAACGACGAACAATTCTATGCGTAAGAATGCAACCCCGGAAGCAAATAACTCACGCCTAAATAAGTAAAAATAACGAAAAGAAAGGCGACGATGGCGAAATATGCCGAGCTTCTGCCGCGCCAACCGCGTGAAATGCGCGAGTGTAAAAATCCGGCGTAAGTTAGCCACGCAACGAGTGCGCCGGTTTCTTTTGAATCGAAACCCCAAGGTCTGCCCCAAGATTCGTTTGCCCAAATCGCGCCGGTAATCAAAAGCATCGCCAAACCCGCAAATGCTAAACACGCGGTTTTATACATCAAACCGTCGAGCGATTCGAGCGAAGGTAATCTTTCGCGCAGTTTTTCGGTGCGGAAAGCAAATAAAATCACGAAAAATGTTGCGCCGAGGGCGGTCAGAAGTCCGGCAACTTCGACCGGATTCGTATTCAAACTCGAATACATTTTTTCGCCGTTTTGCTGAAAATATTGCTTGCCCGTCATTTCAAATTGCGTCGGCGTAAGCGCGGCAAATTCGGTTGCCGAAAGCTGATTGGCAGCGACCTGTTTAGATGCTATTTCTTTGCCCACAATGGTAAATTGCGCCGGATTTTGGGCGAGTTGGTCTTGCAGTTTGGCGTTGATGTTTTGGTTTGATTTGATGCCCGAAACCAAAAATGCAACCGCAACGATTTGTGCGACAAGCGCAAGTTTGAGCAAAATGTGTCCGATTTTTTTGGCGGATTCGTTTTCTTTGAAAATATAAACGCAAAACGCCGCAATCACACCGAGAAGCAAAACGCCTGAAACAACAAGCATTGAGCCAACGTAAGGAATTTCAAGCCGAAAAAAAGCGTTAAAAGGTTTTCCGCCTTGTGTGTTCGGCGTAAAAAGTCCGGCGCGATAGATGAATTCCGTAAAGACTGAAAATTTGCTGATGGTTGCAATTACGCTGAGTGCGAAAATGCTTGACCAAATTGCCATTATTTCAACTTTCATACGATCTTTAAGCAGATAAATCACCGCAACCGCAAAACATACAAGCGCAACGCCGTAACTCAAAGATGCTACGCCAACGTGAATCGGTCGCCAATAGCTGTCCAAAACGGGCGGAAAATCTACAAATTCGCCGCCTATAAATCTTGCTAAAGTTAAAATCATCGCGGCAAGCGGAAGCGTGAACGCGCTCAAAAATTGAAAATGTTTGCGATTTGCAACAGCCAGCGTCGAAATTCCCGCGCCGAAGGCAAACGCGAGACTCAAGTCATACAAATTTGCGAAGGGAAGCGAGCGCGAAAGCCAATCAAGAAATTCTTTTTGCGGTAAAGATGCTTTTTGAAAATCGAAACCGTTCACCCAACGCACAAGCCAGCTCGAAAGATTGAAAAATACGCCGAGCGTGCCGGTAAAAAATCCGATTTTTTTCGCCATTTCCGATGGGGCGTAAAGATTTGTCAACAAAAACAGCGCGGCGAGCAAATAACACGCCAAAGCAATCATCATCAACGCGCCGTCCGACATAAAACTGCTACCGACTTGAATTCGCAAAGCCGTCATCAACAATGCGCCGACAATTACAAAAATAGTCGGCAAATTATTACGCCAAACGGACAGTTTGTTAATCTCGGAATTATCTTCTGTAATCGAAATTTCGCTTTGTAATTTTTGAACTTCTTGCATAATTTTTATGATTTATTACTCAAATCATCAACTAATTTCTTAAATTTATCTTCAAAACCTTGCTCATTGCGGTTTGTGTGTCCGCCTAAAACTACTTCAAAATCTCCATTATCTCGTTTCTCAATCAAAGCCCAAACCCGACGATGCGAAAAGAAGAAGACGAAGCACAATGCGCCCATAAGTCCGAAACCGCCGATATACCAAGCAACAAAACCGGCATTAAACGGATCGTATTTTATCGAAAGAACGTGAGCCAGCGGCGATTTTTCAAAATCCGAAAGCCGCCATTTGTAACCGGCTTTGGGTGCGCTGACAGGTGCGTTTTCCGGCATATTTCCGCCAAATGCAAACACACGGACGGTTTCGCTGTTCGGCGGTGTTACATTCAAAACGACTGCTGGATTATTATAGTCAGACGAGCGTGTGTCGGGCTGACCATTGACGAATGCGAAATCGGGAAAAAACGATTCGTATTCGATTTTAGTGCCGTTCGGCAAAACCTGTGAACCGTTTCGTGCCAAATCTAATTTAATCGAATCGCCGCCTGCTTCGGGTTTTAATTCGAGCGTCATATTTCGCGCGCTTCCCATCGTGATTGCGCTGGCTTGGAAAAATCTGTAACCGCGATAACTGTAGGGTTTATTTAAACTTACGTCAGCAAGCGTTTCGCCGTATCCGGGATCGGTTATTTTGATTTGCGTCCGCAATCAACCGTGTTTCCGATGCCGATGTCGCCTTTCGGATTGATAAGCTGCTGTTCAATGTCGGTGCAGGTAATCGTAAAAGGCAGAGCTACGGTGTAGCGTTCCTGTTTGTCGAGATTGGTTTGAATCAATTGAATTTCGTTAGTTGTTTGTCCGGGTATAAACCGCACATCGGCATCAAATCCGGTTGTCAGCGCAATATAATGACCTAAAAATAATGTCAAAAGAAAAACGTGAACGATATATGCGCCGAGACGATTCCATTTTCCACTTTCGCCGAAAACGTATAGATTTTGGTTGGTTTCGATTTTATTAAAATCTCTTCGACCCTTTTCGTCTGTTCCGTAATTTATTATTTCTTCTGTATGAAAACGAGATTTCAGATTGTTTTGCGCGAAAACCGATTTTACTTTTTCGGCAATTTCATTTTTGTCCGAACCTTCAATTTTGATAATTGCCTTTTCTTTTTGTTTTAAAAGCCAACCGCGTGTCGCCCAAAGTTTCGGCTCGGAGATATATTTCCAAGCCGCCGGAAAATGGTCAATCGAAGCCAAAACAATATTCAGGGATAGAAAAAGAAGCAGACCGAGAAAATACCAACTGTGATAAACGTCAAATAGTCCGAGCCAGCCGAAAACGGTTTTTTCCGCCGGGGTCAGCGACAAATAAAATGTCTCGAAACCATTGACGTTTTGCTGAACAATCAGCATTCCGACAAATGAAAGCAAAACGAGCGCAATCAAAACCGAAACGCCGAGGCGAACCGAGCTAAGAAAATCTAAGATTCTATTACCAATCGGCACAGACGGTTTTGCCGCCGCTTTCACTATTTTATCTATTGTTTCTTCGGTTACTGACATCTTGTTATTACTATAAGGACGTTCACCGTAAAGGAAAAGTTACACGCGCAAAACGCAAATTACGATGAAATAAAATCATAACTTAGCGAAATTTATTTGTCATCTCGCAAAAAATTAGTTTGGCTTTTGAAAAAAAGTAGTTAGCTTCAAGAGTTTGCCATTTGGAAAATCGCGGTTTGGACGTTATCCTTTTACATTAGATTCATATAAATTTCGCAATCTTAATGGAAATAGCAACGGCAGAAATACAGGAAACGAAAATTATCAGCGCACGCGAAAAGCTCGCGGCATATTTTGAGCTGACTAAACCGCGCATTGCGTTTATGTTGGTTCTGACTTCGGCGGCAGGGTTTTATCTCGGCGCGGGCGGAAATTTTGATTTTGCGCTTTTCATTAATTCGATGATCGGCATCACGCTTCTCGCGTTTGGCGTGGCGACATTAAATCAAGTTTGGGAGCGCAAAACCGATGCTTTGATGGAAAGAACGGCAAACCGTCCGCTTCCGGCTAACAAGGTCTCGGTTACGGAAGCGTTGATTTTCGGGCTTTTGCTGTGCATTTCGGCGGAAATTTACCTTGCGGTTTTGGTTAATTTGCTGACGGCAATTCTGGGTTTAGTCGTGATTGTTGGTTATGTTTTGCTCTATACGCCGCTTAAAACCAGAACTTCGATGTCCACAGCAATCGGCGCATTGCCGGGCGCGATGCCGCCACTTATGGGTTATACGTCGTCGGCAAACGAAATCACGATGACGGCGTGGGTCTTATTTGCAATTTTGTTTGTTTGGCAGTTTCCACATTTTTTGGCGATTGCGTGGATGTATCGTGAGCAATATGCGAAGGCGAAAATTTTGATGCTTCCGGTCATCGAACCCGAAGGCAAAATCACGGCAAAACAAATTGTAATTTTTACGATTTTGCTGATTCCGATTAGTCTTGCGCCGTTTTTTCTAGGTTTTGCGGGAATTGTTTATTTGATTGGCGCATCCGTGTTGGGAATTTGGTTTTTAGCGGCAAGCATCACCGCGGCGCGAGCGAAAACCGTTGAAAAAGCACGAAAACTTTTGCTGGTTTCGGTTTTATATTTGCCGGTTATATTTGCGCTTTTGGTTTTTAATCACAAATAATAAATGGAAGTTGGCACAATCAAAACGATAAAGGACGCTAATCGCAAGGGAAAACTTGAATCAGCCTTAATCAGTTCACTCGGCTCGAAAAGTGGCGGAAGCAATGGCGGCGGAGGAAATAACGGCGGCGGAGGCGATTCACGGAAAAACGATTTCGAGCAACATTCATCAAGTTCTGGAAATAAATTGCAAATTTCGATGTGGTTTATTCTTCTCATTGTCTTGATGACGTTCGGCGGACTCGTTGCGGCGTATATTGTTTTGGCTACGAAAAAAGATTTGGAATGGCGACCGTTCAATTTGCCGCTTCAAATTTGGATCAGCACACTATTGATTATTCTCAGCAGTTTGAGTTATAAAGTTTCTCAAAATCATTTTTTCAAAGAAAATCAAGCGATAGCCAAAAAATGGCTGCACATAACAACCGTTTTGGGCGGATTGTTTATTATTTCGCAAATTTTGGCGTGGTTTGCCCTTATGCGAAGCGGAATTACTGTGCAGGCAAATCCTTACGCCGGATTTTTCTATATTTTAACAGGCGTTCACGCGGCGCACGTCATCGGCGGAATTTGTGCGCTCGGTTATATTGTTCGGCGAACGCGATACGAAACCGATTCCGACAAAGAAATGTCGGAAAGAAAAAATGTTTCCAGATTTGTCGGTTGGTATTGGCATTTTATGGACGCGCTGTGGTTGTTTTTGGTTGTTTTGCTAGGTTTTTGGAAATAATATGGCGGCTGAAGTTGTCGAAGTAAAAAGTTCGAAAGTTTTAATAAACACGATTTCGATTGTCATTCCGCTCGTTGTTGCGGGACTTCTTGCGCTTCCCGAAAAATTCGATTTCGGAAGTTGGACAAAAAGTTTAACGCACGTCATCGGCGCGATAAATTCGGTGACGACGGTTGCGCTCATTTTCGGTTTTATTTTCATAAAACAGAAAAAGATCGAAGCGCATCGTTTGATGATGACGATTTCCTTTGCGCTCGGAAGCATTTTTTTGGTTTGTTATGTTCTTTATCATCTGACCAATCCGGCAAACCGATTTACAGGTGTCGGTTTTATTCGTTACGTTTATTTTTTTACGTTGATAACGCACGTTGGGCTTTCGTTTTTCGTGTTGCCGCTGGTGCTTCGGGCGATGTTTTATGCGGTTACGAAACAGTTTGAAAATCATCGTAAAATCGTGCGGTTTGCATATCCGATTTGGCTTTATGTTTCGATAACCGGCGTGATGGTTTATCTGTTTGTTTATCAGCTATTTCCCGCAAAATAATTTTTTTGTGAAATTTCAAATTTTCCTTGCCATTCGTTTATTTCGAGTGCTATACTTTTTATTGTTGAAAAGTTAATCACCGAAGTCATTTTCAATTAGATTATGGCGCGGGGGAACCAAAGTTTTGAGAGAAATCTTAAAACAGGGGCGAAGCATCAACGCTGAAAGAGATGCAGGGATATTCTTTCGTTCCTAGCCCGTCAGCTAACCTCGTAGGTGTGGCAAAGAAGTCACGAGAAGTTAAAGCCTTTGCCGGCGCGATTTTAGTGTGTGCTTCGCGCTTTTTCTTTTTGACATTTCAAACCGAACATCCGGTCTTCTTAAAGAAAAAAGTTCCGCTCAGAAGGGCGGAACTTTTTAATGCGTCAAACTTTATTTCATCTTCACTACCAAGAGCGGGATTTTCGAGTTTTTATCAATCAAAATAATTTGCGGCGAACTGTTGACCTTAATCGAAAAAGTTTGTTCGCGTTTATCCATCTTGATTTTTTCCGTATAAGTTTTCGACGGCGTTTGAATTTCCACCTCCAAAGGCAAGATAAACACATCTTTAACAAGCGCGTCGCCTTCCTGCGTTTGTTTTAATTTTAAGGTCAAAATCTTTTTCTTTGCGTCATAATTTTGCTCGACTTCGAGACGCGGATTTCCGCCGCCGTAAATCCATTGCGCGAAAAACCAATCAAGTTTTTGACCTGAGCCTTCTTCCATTGCCCGTTGTAAATCGGGCGTTTCGACGTTTTCCAATTTGTGGCGGTTGAGATAAATATTGACAGCTTTCCAAAACGCCTTATCACCGATTTGTTCGCGCAAAGTGTGAATTACCGCACCGCCTTTTTGATAAGTTGTCGTGTCGAAAATCGAATCATCGGGACGCGCTAATTGATTATAAAGCCCGTGCCGCAGACGTTTCGGCTTGCCTTCGGCAAAATGAATTTCAACGTCGTTGCGAATTTTCTCGATATATTCCTCGCGTCCATACATTTTTTCGCGGTAAGCGGCTTCCATAAATGTTGCAAAACCTTCATTGAGCCAAAGTTCCGCCCAATTTCGACAAGTTACGAGATTTCCGAACCACGAATGCGCGAGTTCGTGTGCAACAATGTCTTCAACTTGTTTTTTACCGAAATCAAACTCGGCAAAAAAGACTTCTTTATCCGAAAGCGTCGTCGCCGTAATATTTTCCATCGCCGCAAATTCATCGTAATTTGCCACGATTGTTTGGTCATATTTGTTAAACGGATAATCAATCTTCGTTAAATCTTCAAAAATCCGAAACATATCCTTCGTTCTTCCGAAAGCAGTTTCCGCAAAGTTTTCTTTGCTCGAATAAAGGTAAATTCCGAGCGGAATATTTTTATATTTATCTTTGATTTTGACGTATTTTCCGACTACAAACGACACCAGATAAACCGAATGACGAACGGGCATTCTGTAATGAAAGGTTTGCGTTCCGTCAGAATTTTCAATGGTTTCGAGAAGCTCGCCGTTACCGATTGCGGTTTCGTCCTTTTCTACTGTAATAAATTGTTCGGTCGTTGCTTTATCGTCAGGAAAATCGTATGACGGAAACCAATGATGCGCGTATTCCGGCTCGCCTTGAGTCCAAATCTGCGCGGCTCTGGTTATTTCGTTGCGACTTCTTTCAGCGGGAACAAAATATATTCCGCGACGAGGACGCGAAGTATATTTGAAACGGATAGCGATTAAATCCGCCGGCGCATAAGCTCGGTCGAGTGTTATCCTAATTATCTTGCCGACGATTTGATATTATAAGTCCGCGCCGGTTGTTTCAAGTTTCACGGAATCATAAACCATATCTTCCGAATCGAGTTCGACTTGCTTAAAATTTGCGGCAAGTGGCTTTAATTGCACGGTCGTATCACCGAAAATCCGTTTCGCGTTTCGGTCAAAACTGACGCGGATAATGTAATGCTGAACGTCGTAAGTTCTGACGCGATTTAAATCAGGACGACTGTTTTGTGCGTGAAGCGTGGTAAATAGTAGCGCAAAGAACAACAAAAAGAACAAGAGAAATTTAAACTTCATATAAAAAAATATAGCGGAAATTCACAGTAAAAGAAAATGTTGAATGCCCGACTTATCTGTTGTTGTGGTGATTTCAATTACAAAAAAAACATTTGTTTGCGAAAATCAACTGTTAAAAAGCGGAATAAGACCATTCATAAAAAATACAATGCCAAGTTTTTTTTTTTATGCAAAACTTTTACGAGTTTGCATTTTAAACTCGACCTTTAAGTTACATAAAGGGAGGAAACCGTCGGGAAGCGGTTTCCCTTATTAAAGATTCGTTAGAAATAATTCTAAGTTGCTTTTCATTTAAAAAAATAAGTCCACAGTTTTATAAAACTGTGGACTTATTTTTTTTTCGGGAAGACCTTTAATACAAGTTACATAAGATTCCGCCAAAATTAATCGAACATTGCTTTTACATATTGTTCAATTTGATGAAAAAGACAAGTGCAACCGATTGGTTGTTCGCCTTTTTTGCCTTTGCCGACAACAACATCATTTGCGGGATTGTGGATAATACTGTCATCTGCAAAAGAAATTGTAAAACATACCAGCAAAAGTGCTATCGCAAAAAATTTTTTCATACGAAATCTCCTGTTTTCAAAGAAAAGGTGCATTTTAACCAAGGGCGTGGAAGAAATTACCGTCAGCACCACCCAACGCGGTAATCGCCCCGAACATTTGCAATAATATACCTTTTCTTCAAAATCATCAATACTTCATCAATTCAAGCGCGGCTTTTTCGACATCTTCAATTTGCGGCAGAATGTAATCTTCGACTTGCGGAGCATAAGCGACAAATATATCGGTTGCGCCGACACGACGAACAGGCGCGTCTAAATATTCGAGTAATTCGTTTGAAATATAGAGCTTATAAGTCTTTGGTTATTCAAAATACTGCTAAAATGCTTATTTTACAACAGTTAAAATATTCAAAAAAAAAAAAAACTTGACAACGCGGAATCTTCCATACTATAATCTAGGGCATCTTAAATAGAAACATACAGAACTTTATGTGTATGAATAATTTCTCACAATTCAACATTAGAATTCTCATTTTTTTAGAAAGTGAGAGCTACTTTAATTGTGAATTCAGAAATTATTTTTTTAGTTTAAGAGATTTTTACAAACACAAAAGCCTTGAGGTTGCTTACGACAACTTCAAGGCTTGTTTGTTTTAGTGTCTTTGCCGTGTTTGACAAAGTGATACACCAAACAGTTATTAGTATCATACCGCAAAACATCGCCAAGACTCAACTAAAAACTTGAGAGTCAAAGTTTGATTATGCGCGTATCTGTCTAAATCAAAGTTGATTCTCCTTAGAAAATTTCTATGGAGGAAATATGTTAAAGAAAATTTATACGTTTATTTTTATCGTTTTGTGCTTGGCTTTTACATCAACTTCAATCTTAGCTCAAAACCAACAAGACATTCAGAAAGTAGTTTCGCGCGTTCAAGATGCAGTAACCAGAACCGCAATAGTCGAGAATGGTATATTACAGTCGGTCAGACTTCCAATACCTGATCAAGGTGAAAAGTTATTCACGTTTGAGTGGGCAAATGATGGCAGGTCTTATACTATGACTTCTGAAACAGAGGAAGAGATTCAGGTATTCTTCAATGAAAAATATGAAGTTCAATCAATGATATTGCCAAATGGAGAAATTGTAACTTTTACTTGGAGTATAGTTGATGGGGCAAATGTTGTAACTGATGCTGTAATCGGTAATGGAACAAATGCTGTTTCGATTTTTGAAATGGCTTCCGCTCTTCCCGGACCAAATACACAATATGGTGGAGATTGTGCATCGGCAACCAGAGCCGCTCGTGATGCAATAATTGCCGCAGCAATTACCTGTGGAGTATCCCCGGGACGAGGATGTTGGGCGGCAGTCGGTTTTGCAAGCTACATGGTGTGGCGTATGAGACAAGCCTGTGCCGAATAGTTTGCCAGAGTTTGCGGCAACTTGTGCGTTGCCGCAAACAACTTACATAATAGATATGAAAAGCAAAACCATCAAGAATATATTTGCAGTAATCGTAATTTTAGCGGCAATTTTTACTTTTGACCATACAAACTTTAATAAAGTTTGTATCAGCATAATTTTGTTGCTTAATGGAATTATTGGTTTAATTTACGACGCTTCTTTCAATATGGTTGACGTTCTTTTGAAATGGTGTCGTCGAGTAATGTATAGCACAATAATTATACTTCTTGCCAAATTACTAATTTACGGATTTTAAACTGCTAATATTTCATTAATTCAAGCGCGGCTTTTTCGACATCTTCAATTTGCGGCAGAATGTAATCTTCGACTTGCGGTGCGTAGGCGACAAATGTATCGGTTGCGCCGACTCTGCGAACAGGCGCGTCTAAATATTCGAATAATTCGTCCGAAATTCGCGCCGCAATTTCTGCACCGTAACCGTAAGAAATCGGATCTTCGTGTGCGACGATAACGCGGGAAGTTTTCTTGACCGATTCGGCAATTCGTTCCCAATCGTAGGGAACGAGCGTTCGCAAATCAATTAATTCGACCGAAATACCTTGTTTTTCCAAGCGTTTTGCGGCTTCAAAACTTCTTTGAACTAATGCGCCGTAAGTTACGATGGTTACATCAGTTCCTTCGCGGACGACTTTTGCTTTGCCGAACGGAATCATAAATTCCGACGAAGGATATTGCGATTTGTTATAAACTTGGCGATATAAATGTTTGTGTTCGAGGAACAAAACCGGATCGTCGCACCGAATCGCGGTTCGCAACAAACCGTTTGCATCCAAAGCGTTAGATGGATATACAATCATCAATCCCGGCGTGTGGGAAAATAAAGTTGTTCCGCTTTGCGAGTGATAAACCGCGCCGCCTTTTAAATAT
>CALMEH010000680.1 GCA_937863115.1 uncultured Acidobacteriota bacterium | reverse complement strand
CTCGGTAGAGGCTGCCGGATTTCTCGCGCCGCTGACCAAACCGCTCGCCGGAAGCACATTCGCCGTCGCGGGCGTATCGTTCGCTTCTACTTCAGCAACGGGCGCGACGCTTTGGATTCGGAAATACAGCTCGTAAGGGCGCAGTTGATTGGTTGCCGAGAAATGCTTGACCTGAAAATAGTATGTGCCGTTGGCGGGAATCGTCGCGTTGGCAATCGTCGAAGCCAATCCGCCTTGCGTGCCGTCGTCTTCGTCAAACTCGATGACGGTCGTGCCGTCCGAAGCAAAAAGCCGCAGTTGACTGTCAGTGCTGTTGTTTGCCGAAAACGCGGTCGTTACGCCCGCATAAACGCGGTCGCCCGCATTGGCGGTAAATGAGTAATAATCCTCATCCGCGTTGGGCATAACTCTGCCTCTGACCTTGCCCTCATTGCCCATAAGAGCCGTCGCCGTCGCCGGAGTGCCGTTCGGCTCAACCTCTTCCCCCAAATCTACGCCAACCGCCGGCGCAATACTCTGTGCGCTGACTTTCTTTATCTCGGCGCGAGAAGGTTTATTTACTATTTCAATCTCCGAAGTCTCGTTGACTTCCGGTTTTACATCGAAGTGCTTCAACTCTTCTTTCTGGCTTAACGCCACATTGGAAAAATAGCCGTATATCGCTATCAAACCTGCCATACAACCCAAAATCATTGCTGATTTCACCGATCCGTTTCTATGATTTATCTTTTTCATTCTCTCCTCCAAGTTAAAAATTAAAAGCATTCGGTAGCCGCCATTTAGAAAATTCCAAAAAACAAGCATCGTTAGGGCAGGGAAAACGGGAATTTACTGCAAGTAGCCTGAATATATGGACATCATAGCGCAGAAACATCTAAAAACAAAGGGAAAGCAGAAAAAATCAGAACGGTTTCGTGTCGTTTCGTGCTATTTTGTGGTTAAGCAAAAAGAGAACCACTAAAAAACACGAAATACCACGAATAAGATAGAACCGTTTCGTGATATTTCGTGATATTTAGTGGTTAAAACAAAAGAAAACCACGAAATAACACGAAGCAACACGAAGAAGAAAAAAGAGTTTCGTGTTATTTCGTGTTGATTCGTGGTTAAAACAAAAGAGAACCACTAAATTACACGAAGTAACACGAAAAAATCGAGAGATTATTCTTCATCTTCTCTTAACTTTTCCAAGACGGAGAAGTCTTCTAAGGTTGTAACGTCGCCCGCGATTTGGTTGCCGGAGGCGATTTCTCTTAAGAGTCGGCGCATAATCTTGCCGCTTCTTGTTTTTGGCAATGCGTCGGTAAAACGAATGTCGTCGGGTTTGGCAAGACTGCCGATTTCTTTGGCGACGTGGTTTCTTAATTCGATTTTTAACTCTTCGCTGCCCGTGTGTGTGCCTTCGAGCGTTACGAATGCGGCAATGGCTTGCCCTTTTAAGTCATCGGGGCGACCGACGACGGCGGCTTCGGCAACGGTATTATGCGAAACTAATGCGCTTTCAATTTCGGCAGTTCCCAAACGATGTCCGCTGACGTTTATGACATCGTCAACTCTGCCCATAATCCAAAAGTAGCCGTGTTCATCGCGCCGTGCGCCGTCTCCGGCAAAATAAACATTCGGAATCTCGCCCCAATAAGTTTTCTGATAGCGTTCGTCATCGCCCCAAATCGTGCGGAGCATTGACGGGAACGGTTTTTTAATCACCAGATAGCCGCCTTCATTCGGCGGAACGGAAATTCCCGCTTTCGTAACAATATCAACGATAATTCCGGGGAAAGGGCGCGTTGCCGTTCCGGGAACGGTCGGTGTCGCACCCGGTAAAGGTGTAATCATTGCCGCTCCGGTCTCCGTCTGCCACCAAGTATCAACAATCGGACAGCGTTCTTTGCCGATAATTTTGTGATACCACATCCACGCTTCGGGATTTATCGGTTCGCCAACCGTTCCGAGCAAGCGCAGAGATGATAAATCGTGTTTCAGGGGATATTGTTCGCCCCATTTAATAAATGCGCGAATCGCCGTCGGCGCAGTGTAGAAAATATTAACCTTGTGGCGATCAATCATCTCCCAAAAACGATCAAAATCAGGGAAATTCGGTGCGCCCTCATACATCAAAACGGTCGCGCCGTTTTGCAACGGACCATAAACAACGTAAGAATGTCCCGTAACCCAACCGATGTCCGCCGAACACCAGAAAACGTCCTCGTCCCTAAGGTCGAAAATCCATTTTGCCGTGATAAAAGTTTGCGTCAAATAGCCGCCAGTGGTGTGCAGAATGCCTTTCGGCTTGCCCGTTGTGCCGCTGGTGTAAAGAATAAAAAGTGGGTGTTCCGAATCCAATTCTTCGGCAGGGCAATCGACGTTCACGGTTTGCGACAACTCGTGCCACCAATGATCAAAACCCGCTTTCATTTGAACTTTTGAGCCGGTGCGTTTGAAAACCACGACATTTTTAACCGTCGGGCAATTTACAACCGCCGCATCAACCGTTGACTTTAATTTAATTTCGCTTCCGCGACGAAAACCGCCGTCTGCGGTAACAATCAGCTTGCATTCGCCATCGTTCACACGGTCTTTAATTGCGTCTGCCGAGAATCCGCCGAATATAACGGTGTGTGTCGCGCCAATTCTGGCACAGGCGAGCATTGCAATCGCCAATTCGGGAACGAGCGGCATATAAAGCGCGACTCTATCGCCCTTTTCGATGCCGAGTTTCTTTAAAACATTCGCAAATTTGCAGACTTCGCGGTGGAGTTGAAGATAAGTTAAAGTTCGAACTTCGCCCGGTTCGCCTTCCCAGATAATTGCGGCTTTGTTTTTGCGGTAAGTTTCGAGATGTTTGTCCAGACAGTTGTAGGAAGCATTGATTGTGCCGCCGACAAACCATTTCGCGTGCGGTTCGTTCCACTCCAAAACCGTGTCCCATTTCTTAAACCAATGCAGAGATTCGGCAACGCCTTC
Organism: uncultured Acidobacteriota bacterium; assembly: GCA_937863115.1. Lineage (GTDB taxonomy): Bacteria > Acidobacteriota > Blastocatellia > Pyrinomonadales > Pyrinomonadaceae > CALMEH01. The sequence goes on along the minus strand of CALMEH010000680.1, from coordinate 8,813 downwards.
CCAAAAACCTTCGGTGTCGTTCGCCGCTTGGTTGTAGATTTCTTCGTATTCCTCAAAACTCTTGATATGTGCGTTTTCCGCAAATTCCGCAGGCGGCGCGAAGATGCGCGTTTCGTTCAAGGTAGATTCAATATTTGTTGTTACATTTTCGCTCATAATTTTTACTAATTATCCAATGTCTGCGACGCGAGCGCAAGCGTTCCCGCTTTCGTGTTATTTCAAGTTGATTCGTGGTTTCTACTTTTTTTAACCACGAAATTACACAAAATAACACGAAATCAAGTCTAAAACTTCGTGCCGCTTCGTGTTGATTCGCGGTTGGAGAATTGATAACTTTAAAAGTATGAGCAATTCAGCCGTCGCCGAGTTATATTTTATCGGCGCAATGATGATTTTAATTTTAATAATCAGCACCGTGGCAACCTATCTCTTCTTTCGCCAATACAAAATCGAAATGCGCGACAAGGAAAGAATCAACGCCGAAGCCAAACGCCAAAAAGAAGACTTGGAAAAGGAAGTTTCAACCACGAAATAGCACGAAACAACACAAAAATATCTTCCTTCGTGAGATTTCGTGAGATTTCGTGGTTTATATAAAACCGTGAAGTATGTGATGAACACAAATGTTTTAGACAAAACAAAAACCGCGCTCGTCGTGATTGATATGCAAGAGGCGTTTCGCGCTTCGATTGCCGATTTTGACGTGATTGCTTCGCGCATTGCCAAAGCCGTTCAAGGTTTTCAGATTCTCGAAGTTCCCGTAATCATTACCGAACAATACCCGAAAGGTTTGGGCAGAACCGCGCCGGAGATTTTGGAAGTTTTACCATCGGATTTTGAAGTTATCGAGAAAACCGCGTTCAGTTCCTGCGGTTCCCAAGCGTTTTTAGACAGTTTGGAAGAAGTCGGCGCAAAACAAATTGTCGTCTGCGGCATCGAAACGCACATCTGCGTCAACCAAACCGCGCACGATTTGTTGCAGAAAGGTTACGAAGTCCATCTTTTGCAAGATTGCGTCGCATCACGCTTCGACTACAACAAATTTGCCGGAATTAGAAAGATGCAGATGCGCGGCGTTGTGCCTTCGTCAGTCGAAATGTCGCTTTTTGAGCTTATGCGCGACTCAAAACACGAGCAATTTAAGGCAATTCAGAAACTGGTAAAATAAATTTCAATTTTTTTCGGTTTTTAATTTTTGTGTCCATTCGCTTTTAGGAAAATGTTTTCGCATCAAATCGCCGATTTTTTCCTGCATATCATAACTCACGCAACTGTATTTAAACTGTTCATTTGCAATATAAGCAATATAAAGAACTTCGGGCAAACGTGCGTCTTTCGGCGCGTTTTTTAACCACTCCATAGCCTCAATGGCAAGAAAGTCCGGTGCGTCGCCGACTTTTCTGAGTTTGATTATTTCAGATTGCGCCATTGTGTTTTGTTCTTTAGTTAGAAAAGTTGGTTTTGGCGGAATCGCCCGAGGAATTGGCTGGTAATCTTTGTCAAAATCCGTGTCCGAAGCAGCGCACCACCAACCATTTGCAAAAGAATCAGAATTATAACCTTCCTCGAAACCACTTTGGAGATACGGCACAAATTTCTTATTCTTAAAAAGCACAAAAAGCGCAGCATATTTTCTTTCCTGCCCGGTTTTTGCATTGAGAAAATCCTTAGTTTCAGGCGCGATTTTGATAATTTCGGGCGCGATTTTTATCATCACGGATTCATTGCCAACAAGAAATGCCCGCGTCCAAATAACAATTGCCAACTTTTTCCGCAGATAATCAGGTAACTCTGAAGATTTCTGAGCTTCGAGAAAAACTTCAAGCGGGAAGTTTTCGTTGATGATTTTTACCGTTTCTGCATCAAACATTTCGCGTTTTTCCCAAAGTTTATGTTCGGAAAACCGTTCTTCCGTTTGTTTATCCCATTCCGCTTTAGACATTCTATAATCGGATCTCCACCAAGATTTTTGTCCCTCAATAACTTCATCAATTGTTACGCTCCAACCCGAATCGGAAAAGGTAAAAGGCACACGCCGCGAATTTCGCAAAAACTCATCCAAACCCGTTGCAATTTTCATTCGCATTTCGATGAAAAGATTGCGCGAAGAAATCGGTAGGTCAAGATTTGACGCGAGAATTTCATCGAGCAATTTTCGTGCTTCCATTTGCTTTTCCTGTTCGATATAAATTCGTGCAATGTGATAAGAAACGGTCGGGAAAGCGGGTGAACTACGATTGATTTTACCGGCTGCTTCGAGCAAAACTTTAAGATTTATTGAATTTTTCTTAGCCTTTGTAATTGCCGTCATCAGCCATAAATCCGAATTGTTCTGTCGCCATTTATCATAAGAATGCAAATATGCGTTTTCATCTTGTATTTGGAACGTAAAAAGCCAATCTGTTAAATCGTCATCACGCAAAAATTGTGGCAAAAGTGCGTTTGACAATAATTCATCGCCGCTGTAACCACCTTCATAATCCGATTCAGGTTTTGAATAAAATTTTTGACTCGTTTGTTTGGCACGCGATAATTTTATTGCTTCAGAGATTTTTTTAGTTTCTTCTTCCGAAAGATTTTGACCGTTAATTATAAATTCTAAAATCTCATCGTCGCTCATTTCCGGTTTTACAAAGAATCTACGATAGCTCGGTTCATATAATTCAATCTCCAATAATTCTCCGCGCCGAATGGCTTCCCATTTATCTCTTGTTTCTTGATCGTAATAGCTTCCGCCTTGAGAAGTTATGCTTCCGTCTGTATTTTGCGTGATGCGAGTTAAATTATCTGTAATCTTTTTGGGATTCGCTTTTTTTACAGCAGACAGAATTTGTTCGTATTGATCTGCGTTTACTTTTCCATCTAAAATTGCTTCGCCTTTTTCTACTTTTACCTCAATAGAAACGCCGATTGCAGCTAGATTGGCTAAAATAGTTTCGCGCAAAATCCCATCGGATTCTTCGTGTTTGCGTTTCTCCTCCATCCGTAAAATTTCAGTTTCAAATTTGTCGAGAAGCCAAGTATAATCAATTAAATCTTGCCGCAGACGGTCGCCGTATTGCTGAAATAAAAGACTTTGAGAAAGTTCTTGTGTGCGTTCGGCAGGGCGGATTTTGATTTTTATGAGATTTACCAACTTTTGAGCTGAATCGTAATATTTTGTGCCGCGCAAAGTTGTCAGACGCAATTCGGCTTCTTCGTATAATTTTCTGCGCTCTCGCTCGTCTTTCATAAAACTCGCTTGACGCAAAAGCGTTCTGCCAACGAGGTATTCGGCGGTTTCCTGCCAAACCGAATCGGCATCGAGTGCGATTTCGGCGAATTTTTTTTTCGCCTCTTCAAAATTCATCGCATAAAATTCCGCCGCGCCGATTTGATATTGGCGATCTTTTTTCAGCCATTCGGGAAAATTAGGACTTAAGGACGGAATATTTCTTCCGCTTTCACAATTTTTAAAAACCGTATCTTGACCTTTCAGCCATTCAGCGACATTTTTATCTTCCGCACCGTGTTCAAAAATTCTTGCCGACAAGGTTTCAATCGCCGTTTCAAAAGCATTTTCGCTACAATTCGGAAAAAAAGAGTATGAGTCAAATTGCCTTTCCGCGTTGGTTTGTTGAGGATTTTCTTCATCCTTGATGATTTCTTTACGTTTTTCAAACCATTTTTTTGCAATTTCACGCGTGTTCGATTCGTGTGGTTCTTCGTTTCTGAATTCGGCGTTCCAAACTTGAACTAAAGCCTTTTGTTCATCAGCCGAAAACCCTTGATTATTCAAATAACGATATGCTGCATAAAGCACTACCCGACGGTAAGTAGGCTTTATTATGCCGATTTTACCGTTTGCAAAATTTCCAAAAGGATTTTCCGGCGCATATTTATATTGGAAAACCGGAGCAATATAAAAATCGGAGCAAGGACGAACGACATTAATAAGCAAAGTCGTCAAAACTAAGGATGATAGAAATAATGCGAATTTTCTCATCTACTTTCAAAAAGATAATCAATTTATTTCAAAAAGACATTTTATTGACCAAACCAATACGGCGTTTGTTTTGTCCACGTCGAGGTCTTGTATTTTTTCTGCAAAATATCAAACGCTTGCTTAGAAAATCTTCCGGTATTTGAATCTTTACAACCGTAGCGCGTCGACCGAACTGCCAGATGCAAAATTTCGGGTGTGTTCGGATGCGTCGGGTTTCTGTTGGCAAAATCAACCGCACGACGCGTGAGCATTGTCGCAGATTCGCCAAGCGCAATCATCTGGCGTTTTTCGCGCCCGGCGGCGGTATTTTGCGTTTCGGTTAAGAAATTCGGATAAACCAAACCGATTGTTTCCGCTTTGTTTTCAACGCACCACCAATTTCCGCGAATGCTGTCGAGTTCGGTCGCAATCGAATCTTCGCGCCCGTAACCTGCAGGAACATAAGGTTGGACAACAGGATTTCGGAGAACGAAAATCAGCGCGGCGGCTTCGCGGTTTTGCGGCGTGGTTGCACCCGAATATTTGCTGAAAAGCGGTGCAAATTCCTTAGCGTGGCGCAACATCAACGGCGTAAATTCCTTTTCAATCGCCGCATTTCCCAACACAAAAGCGCGTGTCCAAACCGCTATAACCAAGAATTTTTTCAAATGTTCGGGCAGTTGCGGATTCATTGCGGCTTCTTTCAAAGTCGAAAGCGGCACGTTTTCATTCAAAAATGTGATTGCGTCAACATCAAACATCGTGCGCGTGTCCCAACCTTTCAATTTTTCGTCTTTTGAAACGACGTAAGGTTCTTCGCGGTCGTTGTCGTCCCAACTAAACATTACGGGTTTGCGTTGCGCGAATTTTAGAAAATCGTTTAAGTTATCAGCCAAAATCATCCGTTGCGCGAAGAATTTATTTTGCGTTGAAAGTGGCAGATTTTTTACATCGCTGAAAATTTCATCGAGTTTTTGCTTGGCTTCCGTGCGTTTGCCGGATTCCAGCAAAAGGCGGATTTGATGATAACGAACGGTCGCAAACGCCGGAGAGTTTTTGGCGATTTTATCGGCTTCGCTTAATATTTGCGCGAGTTGCGGCGATTTTGCATCGGTTTTTGAAATTGCTGCAACAAACCATTGCAATTTGCCGGTTTCTTTCCAATTTGCAAAAGCGTGCCCGAAACCATCGGCGGCTTTGTATGTGAAAATCCAATCGGTCAAATCGTCGAGCCGTTGTTCTTGAGGAATGTCGCGGAGCTTCAATTTATAGTTATAATCATATTCCTTTTTAGCTTTTTCAGCTTCCATTCGGTCAATTTCTGTGCCGGCTTCTTCGGCGCGTGAGGCAATACGGCTGAGAAGCAATTCGTAATCAATCAAATCGTTATAAAAATTCTGATTTTCTTCGAATCCGATTAAGTTATTAGCCAATTCTGCGCGGCGTTCTGTTGGCATCATCCGAAATTTGACCAAACCGAGCAGACGTTTCGCCGATTCGTGAAAATCGCGCATTGTGTTGTCTTTCGAGATTTTATCAAGCGCATCGGAAGCCTTTTGCAAAAGTTCTTTTTTATCGTTTTCGGCTTTGATTTTCCCCGCGCCGTCATCGGGAATTTCAATAAAACTCGCTTGACGAATAAATGTTCGCGCCGAAACTAATTTTGCCGTATGTTTCCAAACAGAAGTTTCATCTGCGCCGATTTTGTCAAAACTTTCCCGCGCTTCTGTCATTTTTCCTTGATAAAAAAGCGCGGCGGCGATTTGATAATCGCGGTCATTTTGCAACCAATCGGGAGAATTTGCGGTTAAAACAGTCGGCAACGTGCTTGCCGTTTCACAGTTTGCAAAAACAGCGTCCTGACCTTTTACCCATTCTTTCACGTTGTCGCCCGTGCCGTATTTCGAGATTCTGGCTTCAAGAGTTTTTGCCGCGTTTCCGAAAGCATCGGGCAAACAATTCGTAAAATAACTGTAGCTTTCAGCAAGCTGTTTTTCGGTTTCAACATCGCGTTTTTCGTTCGTAACTTTTGCCCGTGCCGCCGCCCAATCTGCGTAATAATTCGGAACTTCGCCCGAAGAATCGTTTCGCCCCGAACGATAAAAAATCTCGTTTTCCATCGCCGCAACCGTCTGAGTTTGCTCGTTTTTGGTCAAATTCGCATTGCTAAGTTGACGATAAAAAATGACCAAAGACATAAACCCGAACGTATCGGGAACAATGCCCGTTTTGCCGTTCGTGTATTCGACAAGCGGAAAATCGGGATGCTTCTCCAAACTGAAAAGCGGCGAAAGCGTAAATGGTCCGCAAGCCAATGCGGGCGAAATATTCGCCAGTAAAAACGCAAAAACCAACAAAACTGAAACAGTAAAACGGGTAATGTTTTTCATAAAAATTATTTAATTCTTTCTAAATCAACAGCAGCCCAAGCCTTCGATTTGAAATAATAAAAACGGCGATTCGGTTTGAAATTTACTATTAAAGGTTCATCAATCGAAATGCCGTAACTTGCTCGACAGAGTGATTCGTTCCAATCATTTTCACGAGATAAAAAATCACGAATCGTTTTATCGTCCGCGCCCATATCAAACGCCATCGGCACGGCTTCGTCAATCGGAAAATCACCAAACCAAGCATCGCCCACACACCACGAAGTTAGCGCGGTTATCGAAAGAGGAAAATTTTCGGGCAATTCCTTTTTCAAATCTAATACTAAATTTCGATAAAAATTTCTTTCCGAGGAGAGCGCATCAAAATCAATCTGAACTGCTTTGATATTGGGTAATTCTATCGTTTTTTTGATGTAACTTACAACCTTATTTTTCTGTTCGTCAGTCAAATTCGGACGTTTTGAATTATCTCTGCTTGTTTCAATGCGCGTAACGGCAATCAAATAAGTTTCCGGCGCAAGTTTCAAAGGTTGTCGGCGCGGTTTGTAAATTACTTCATTAGTTTCCAAATACAAAGTTTGCGCCAAAAAAGCCACACCGAAATTTTTTGTATTGAGAAAGCGCAAATCTTCCTCGCGCTCCCACGCCCAAAGGATTTTTTTTGGCATTTCGCTGTTCGTTTTCGGGTTAATTTGAAACTTATTTGAACACCCAAACGACAGAAAAATCCATCCAAAGCAAAGAAGATTTTTGAGATTATAAATCATTGAAATAATCTGTATAGTGAGCGGTAGCGAACGCCTTCATTTATCAAAATTTCGCTGATAACAAGATATTTATTCGTTCGCTATATTGATTTTTTAGGGTAAATAAAAATTTTCGGGTTTCGGTTTATAAAATGCGTATTTTATCGAAGCAATAGTTACAAAAAGCGTCCAAATCGGGAAGAGAAGAAACAAAACTTTCGGCAAATCATCAAGGCTTAGCGGTTTGAGGTTTTCGTAAAACATTTTGACTAAAAAACCGCCGCTCTATAAAGTTATGAGCAGATTAAAACCTGCCGAAATCAGCCAAAACCATTTCACGAATCTTTTTTTGACTGCCGTCCAGATATATCCGCCGAGTAGTAAAAAGCCAATAATTACAGGCACAGGAAACAAAAGCATATACAAATTTGAGTCGCCGTTGTAATTAAAAGGTTTGGTAATTGCTTCAATCGCCGCGACAAACAAAAAGATTCCACCTCCTGCGCCCGGAATGGAAAGAATTATCGAACCTGTCAAGATCAAAATAAGCGGCACAAGATTGGGCGGTTTTTCATTCATAACTAATAAAATATAGCATTTTTCGCAAAATTAAAATATTACCCACGAGTTTTCGACAACTTATGAAAACTTGATATAATTTAAATATTTGAATGACCGTTCAGAGTTCAAACTTTAGTTTGCTTTAACTGCCATCAAAGCGGCGCAGTTGCACAAATGTTGATAGATTTGAATTGTTCACAGCGCAAGAAACCGCGATGCTTCGCACACGGATTTGCAAACTGAAGTTTGAAATCTAAACAAAAAATAAAAAATGATAGAACGCGAACAACTTGAGATGGATGTTTTGTTTGTCGGCGCAGGTCCGGCAAATTTGGCGGCGGCTTTGCATTTGAAAAATTCGATTGCCGAACACGATGAATTTGTCAAAAAAGGCATCAAACACGGCAGGGAAATCGGCGAAATCGAAATCGGGATTGTCGAAAAAGGTTCATTTGTCGGAGCGCATATTTTGTCAGGCGCGGTGATGGACGCAACGGCTTTGCGCGAATTGATGCCCGATTTTCTCGAACAAGGTTGTCCGATTGATTCGGTCGTAACGGAAGATGCGTTTTGGTATCTGACGAAAAATCGGATGATAAACGCCCCGATTGTGCCGCCACCGCTCAAAAATAAAGGAAAATATATTGTTTCACTGAGCAAAGTTTGCGAATGGTTGGCGGAAAAATGCGAAGAAGCGGGAATTAATATTTTTCCCGAATTTCCCGCATCCGAAGTTCTTTATGACGAAAACGAGCGCGTAATTGGTGTGAGAACAGGCGACAAAGGCATTGACAAAGAAGGCAAACCGAAAGGGAATTTCGAACCGGGCGTTGACCTTTTGGCGAAAGTTACGGTTTTGGGCGAAGGTTCGCGTGGTTCTTTGGCAAAACAATTAACGCGCCGTCTGGGTTTGAACGAAGGCAAAGAGCCGCAAGTTTTTTCGCTTGGCGTAAAAGAACTTTGGGAACTTCCGGCGGGAAAATTTGAAGAAGGAAAGGTCGTTCACACACTCGGATTTCCGACAGATACGCAAACTTACGGCGGCGGTTGGATTTACGGAATGAAAAATAATGTCGTTTCAATCGGTTACGTTACAGGTTTGGATTACAAAGACCCTTTGATTGATCCGCACGCTGCATTTCAGAAATTTAA
>CALMEH010000679.1 GCA_937863115.1 uncultured Acidobacteriota bacterium | reverse complement strand
CAGTTTGGCGGCGGGCGAAGTCGGCAAGGTCGGCGGGGCGATTGGTTCTTTGGACGATATGCTGACGCTGTTTGACGGAATTCCGCTCGATACGGTTTCGACTTCGATGACGATTAACGCGACGGCTTCGACGCTTTTGTGTCTTTATTTAGCGGTGGCGAAGAAACAAAATGTCGCGTTTGATAAGGTCAACGGCACAATTCAGAACGATATTTTGAAGGAATATATTGCGCGTGGAACTTATATTTTTCCGCCCGCGCCTTCGATGCGTCTGATTACAGACACTTTTGCTTTTTGCGCCGACAACGTGCCGAATTGGAACACGATTTCGATTTCCGGCTATCATATCCGCGAAGCCGGAAGCACGGCGGCGCAGGAAATTGCTTTTACTTTGGCGGACGGAATTGCCTACGTTGATGCGGCAATTTCAGTCGGTTTGAAGGTTGACGATTTTGCGCCGCGTCTTTCGTTTTTCTTTAATTCGCATTTGAATTTACTCGAAGAAGTTGCGAAATTTCGGGCAGCGCGAAGACTTTGGGCGAAAATAATGCGCGAACGGTTCGGCGCGAGAAATCCAAAATCTTTGATGTTGCGGTTTCACACGCAAACTGCCGGTTCGACTTTGACGGCGCAACAGCCGGAAGTAAATATTGTGCGAACGACGATTCAAGCACTCGCCGCTGTTCTCGGCGGAACGCAATCTTTGCATACAAATTCGATGGACGAAGCGTTAAGTTTGCCAACCGAAACCGCGGCGCGAATTGCACTTCGGACACAACAAGTTATCGCCCACGAATCCGGCGTTGCCGATATTGTTGACGCTTTGGCGGGAAGTTATGCGATTGAGGAATTGACGAATCAATTAGAAACAAAAGCCGTCGAATACATCGAAAAGATTGATGCAATGGGCGGAATGCTCAAGGCAATCGAAAACGGTTTTCCGCAACGCGAGATTCAAGAAGCCGCGTTTCAATATCAAAAAGCCGTCGAACGAAAAGAAGAAATCGTCGTCGGTGTGAACAAATTTCAAATCGAAGAAGATACGAAGATTCCGATTCTCAAAGTTGACGAAGCGATTGAACGCAACCAAATCGAAAGACTCCGCGCTGTCAGAGAAAAACGCGATGCGGCAAAAGCTGAAAACGCTTTGATGAAATTAGAAGAAGCGGCGCGGGAAACGGAAAACCTCTTGCCGCGAATTTTAGATTGCGTTGAAAGCTATATTACGGTTGGGGAAATCTCGCACCGTTTGCGGAAAGTCTGGGGCGAATATCAGGAAGCCGTTACGGTTTAATAATTGGAACGCGGGCGGCTGCCAGCGTTTGAAAAATGATCAAAGCCTCGTTATAAATGTAAATTTGCATTTATAACGAGGCTTTTTTAGACTGCTCTGCAATCTAGCGGGCGAGCCGTCCGCGCTCCAATCTTTTTTCATTCAGATTGACCGATTCAGATTATTCATTTTGACTGCCCCAAATGCTTCTTGTTTAGCGGCATTTCTCGCCAATACCTCATATTTATTGACTTTGATGTCTTTTCCATACTTTGGCACACGCATTGCCGTAAGAAATGTCGGACTTCTTCTACGGTCAAAGTAATATTATTAGGCTACTTTAAGTATGAACCGAATTAACTTGAAACAAACCTTTGCGACATTAGCTCTTTTGGCGATGTCAATTCAAATGTTTTCTTTTACCTTTTTTGCCCAATCATTGAAAAGCGAAAAGAGCGAAGAAATTGCGTTGGAAACAGAGCAGACGGATTTGACTCTGCAAACCAAAATCGCGCCTGATTTGCAAGAAAGCGTTGATAGCTTGGCTAACGGCTTTCGCGCCGATGCAATGCAGAAAGTAATTATTCAACTGAAACCTGTTACCGAACTCAATAATCTTTATGGTGAGGAAGTCAGTCAAGGCGTAAAAGCGCGAATGTTTGCCGAAGAACTTCGAGTGAACAAATCCCGCGCTTTGTCAGTCAAATCAAAATTGCAAGACCTAAACGGACAATTCAAAAAATCTTTTGATCATCTGGGAATGGTTAGCGCGGAATTGCCCCTTTCGAGAGTTCAAGAATTTATTGCCGATGAAAATGTCGCCTATATCTCGCCTGACCGCGACATCGAATCCTTCGGGCATCTCGGAAACGCGACGGGCTATTTTCTTCCCGGTATCAGCGACAACGGCGACACCGATCCGAATACTTGGCTTTCAGGCGGTGTCGGGCATATTGCGGTGATTGACAGCGGAATTGATCCGGTGCATTCTCTTCTGAATTGGAAAAATGGCGCAACTCCTTATACAAAAGTTAAATACAGCAAAGATTTTACCGGACAAAACATCACGGGCGACCCTTTCGGACACGGTTCGCACGTTGCTTCAATGTTTGTCGGCGATTCTAATCTTAACAGTTCTGCGTATCAAGGTGTGGCACCTGCAAATAATTTGATTGATTTGCGCGTTTTAAACAGCACCGGAACGGGAGCGGTGAGCAATTTGATTGCTGCACTCGATTGGACGGTTGCAAACAAAACTACCTGGAACATTCGCGTTATCAATATGAGTTTGGGAACAGCCGCCAAAGACAGTTACAAAAACGATCCGCTTTGTCTTGCGGCGCGGCGGGCGGTTAATGCCGGAATCGTGGTGGTTGCATCTGCCGGAAACTTCGGCAAAAATGCCGCCGGACAGAAACAATATGGCACAATCGGTTCGCCCGGCATCGAGCCTTCGGTGATTACGGTCGGCGCGGCAAACACCATGGGAACTGATTGGCGCGGCGACGACGGCGTGGCAACTTTCAGTTCAAAAGGTCCGACGCGCGGCTATGTTACCTTAGCCAACGGGGCGAGAAAATATGACAACTTGATAAAACCGGATTTGGTTGCGCCCGGTAATAAAATAATCGGTGCGCGTGGTTATTACAACGGCACGGAAAATTATCTGGCGCGAACCTACACAACCTTGCGGACAGGAACGGCAACTTCGAACACCGAAAAGGTGATGTATATGTCGGGAACTTCGATGTCTGCTCCGGTGGTTACGGGCGCGGCGAGTCTGCTGATTCAAACCAATCCGAGTTTGACTCCGAATTTGGTCAAAGCGATATTGATGTATTCGGCGCAACCGCTTTCGGGTTATTCAACACTCGAACAAGGTGCGGGATTATTAAATATTGACGGCGCGGTGCGAATTGCTCGACTCGTTAAATCGCCTTTGCCGACAACTAACGGCGCGACGTTGCTTAAGGCTTCTTTGCCGGCTTTGCAATCAAGCGATTTTTGGGGAGGTTTTACGGCTTATTGGAGCAAAGGCGTAATTACAAATCACGGCTTTCTCTACGGAAACGACTTGATGAACAAATATCAAGGAATGTATGCCAACGGTGTGTTGGTTTCCGATTCGACTCCGTTTGTCAGCGGCAATCTGACAAAATCAACAACATTGACGAGCGGAACTTTGAGTTTGTATCAAGGCGCAATCAAAAACAACGGTGTTTTAGTTTCTGATGGAACTCTTTTCTTGAGCGCAAACTCAATGGGTGGTTCGCCGACTCCGTTTGTTAATTCGCAAGGCGTTTTGGTTTCCGACGGTGTGTTGGTTTCCGATGGCGTTTTGGTTTCCGACGGCGTTTTGGTTTCCGACGGTGGAGCGTATTCGACAACAATTCTCGGCGACAACACGGCTTGTATGCTTCCCGCACCGTAATTTTTTTCGGACGACTGAATCTCACACTTCACTCAAAAAATAAGGTCGAGCTTCGGAAGGGCTTGACCTTATTTTTTTAACGAAACTGTTTGACGGCATCAATAAAATTCCATTTTATACGGTTATAACATTCGTCCTTTCGGATAAATTTTCCGCTAACAAAAGTGCCGGAAATCTGCGAAACGTCTGCGGTATAAATTATTGTCGAAGCCAGATTTTCAAGATTCGTGTTTGATAACAAAGGTTCGTCTGATTTGATAATGCAAGCGTCGAAATCTGCACCGACAGCAAAAAAATCGGGTTGGAAATTGTTCATCGCTTTGCGTCCGGCGGCGGTTGTTTGGTTTATGGCAAATAGTCCGCCTTTTTCGCCGAAAGTATTGCGTTTGTGCGAAATCAGACGTTGCCCGTAATCTAAAAGACGCAATTCTTCAAAAGGATTCAGCCCGATATGGCTGTCCGTGCCGATGCTCCACGCGCCGCCGAATTTTTGAAAGTTGCGAAGCGGAAAAATGCCGTCGCCCAAGTTTCCTTCGGTGCTTGGGCAAAGCACGACATTGGCTTTCGATTTCGCTAAATTTTCGGTTTCCGCATTGGTCAAATGCGTTGCGTGGACAAGATGAAATCTGTCGTTTAATTCAACATTTTCGAGAAGCCATTCGACGGGGCGTTTTCCGAGAAAATTCACGCAATCTTCGACTTCTTTCAACTGTTCGGAAATATGCAGATGAAACGGAACGTCTTGCGGCAAATCATTGACGGCGCGTAAAATATCCGACATTTCAACACCGCGCAAAGAATGAACGCCGACCGCGATATTAGTGTTTACATAACGCTTGCAAATCTGCGCCGAAGCCTCAAAAAGACGTGCATAATCGTCAAAGGTTTTCGAGATAAATCTGCGCTGACGTTCGTTCGGTTCAACGCCGAAACCGCCTTTTTGATAAAAAATCGGAATGAGCGTGATTTTTATTCCGGCTTCGTTTGCGGCTTCAATCAAAGCCTCGCCCATTTCCGCTAAATTGTTGTAAGCATTGCCATTTTTATCGTGATGAACGTAATGAAATTCGGAAACATTTGAATATCCGTGCCGCACAAGTTTGGCGTAAAGCATTGTTGCAACTGTTTTCATTTCGTCGGGATTTAAATTTAAAGCAAGCGAATACATAGCCTCGCGCCACGACCAAAAATCGTCTTCGCCCGCGTGATTTTCCGCAAGCCCGGACATTGCAAACTGAAAAGCGTGTGAATGGGCGTTTTGAAATGCCGGAAGTGCGAAGCCGTTGATAAATTCGACATCGGTTTCATCGTGTGAAATCGAAATTATTTTGCCGCTTTCATCAACCGAAACCGTCGGGTTTTCTATCCATCCGTCATTTTGTAACAATGCTCTGAAGCGATAAGATTTCATATTTTTTTCATCGCCGAGACGCGGAGACGCAGAGTTTTTTATTGATTTTCTCTGCGTCTCTGTGTCTCTGCGGTAGAATTTAAATGCGTAATTAAATTCTCAAAAACCGGACGCAAAACGCTTCGGACTTCGTTTGCTCTTTCTTCGTTGAAGGTCAATTCATCATCGTTCATATAATTTGTTTTAGACATTTCCAACTGCAAAGCGTGAATATTTTTCTCAGGCTTACCGAAAAAGCGCGTAATATTTCCGCCTTTGAACGGCGAATTATGATTTACACCGAAATTTCCTTGTTCTAAACCGTTCAAAGCGATTTCAATAATTTTCGAATCACCCGATTTTCCGTCGTTATCGCCCAAAATCAAATCGGGAAAAGGTTCGGTTTGAATTGTCGGCACAAAACGCCGAATCGAATGTGCGTCCCACAGCAAAACTTGTCCGAATTCCGTGATTCTTTCCGCCAGCAGACTTTCGATTTTTTGATAATATGGACGATAATAAATCTCTTTTCGACGTTCAATTTCTCCATCATCGGGAATAAATTTTTCGGCAACATAAAGCGAATTGCCGTTAAAATCAGTCTTTGGCACTAATTCCGTGATAATTCTTCCGTCTGTATAAAGCGGCTGACTTTCGGGCGTGCGGTTCAAATCTATTACCCAACGACTGTATTTGGCGTGAATCATCGTAATTCCGAGATCGGGCGCGAAATTATACAATTCGTGAACAAACCAATCAGTATCATCAGGTTGTGCCGCGAGTTCTGCACGAAAATGCGCTTTTAATTCATCGGGAAATTCAACGCCCGAATGCGGCGAACTCAAAATCAACGGAACTTTCGCCGCTTTCGGTTCAATAATAAAATACGAATCACTCATCGCTTAGATTTTAACCGAACTCGCAAATTTTAAGAAAGTTTTAATGAACAATTTGGAATAAAATCGTTCATTGAAGGCATTTAAGGCATAGAATCAGAGTCAGGAGAATATACTATGTATCAAATAAATTCCGAAGTCATTGCGCCTTTGCCGTTTATATTACCGACGACAAGGCGCAAAAAAAATGCTAATTTTCTTGATTCAATAATCGTTTCCGATTCGCAATACACCGTTAGCGTAGCGCGTGAAACAAGACAAATAACTGAACTTTTACGTCTGCGTTATCAAGTTTTCAACGTCGAGCTCGGTGGTGCAACTGCGGATTTTTTTGCGGTTGAAAAAGACAAGTTTGACGCAACTTCGCATCATTTGATTGTTACCGAAAACGAAACCGGAGAAATCATCGGCGGTTTCAGTTTGCGGGCGGCGGAGATGGCAAAGGTATTGTGAGCCAACAACGTTTATTTTAAAGAATTGCCCCCAAATATTCTACGCCAATCGGTTGAAATCGGACGCGCCTGCATTGCCGCCGAACACCGCCACGGCAAGGTGTTGTTTCTGCTTTGGAAAGGTTTGGCGCAATATTTACAAAAGACAAACAAGCGTTATTTTTTCGGCTGTTGCTCAATTTTTTCGACCGATTATGCAGACGGCATCCGCGTTTTTCAGCAACTCGAAAAAGACGGATTTATGCACCAAGAATATAAGGTTTCCGCACTCAAAAAGACCGTTTTCAAAACATTAGGCGCGAATAATGAAGAAATCGAATTGCCGAAACTTTTCAAAACTTACTTGAGAATCGGCGCGAAAGTGTGTTCTGCTCCGGTTATTGATTACGAATTCGGCACGATTGATTTTTTCGTGATGATAGATTCGCAGAAAATCAACGAAAAATATCGAAAGATGTTTTTCGGCTAAACAAAAACTCTTTCTTCAAATTCAACATTAAACTCATTATCAAACGTCAAAACGCTCGAACAGCGCGTGCCGTAAATCGGGGTTTCGATAAAAATCGCGGAAAGTAGTTTCTCGCGTTCGTAACCGATTCCTGTGTCGGGCAAATCTTTGTCGTCCGCTAAGGTTTTATCGTTAAGTAATTGAAAATACACATCTTTTGAAAACTCTTCATTCAAATTTTCGCTTAGAAAATGCTTGCCTTTTTCAACTTTTTGCCAAGGTGTGTCAAGCAAATGGTTGCTTAAACCGAAAATTCCGCTGTCCAATTTTTTGATGTCTTCGCCACGATTTGAAAAATAAAACAACTCGTTTTTGCGTTCGTTGATTTCCCCGACAATCAGATTAAAACCCGAAAAACGGTCTTTTTGCGCTTCGATTTTTTTCAAATAATCTTCGGCTGATTCGTCTGTTTTTAAAAAATCCGCCGTCAAATTTCCGCGTGAATGTATGCCTTTCGGCGCGTTCGGTTGGCGATAATTCGTTACGGCGGCAAAACGCCCGGAATTATTTAAGCCGAGCCAAGTTCCGCCGCCGACCAAATCTTTGCCGGCAAAAATATTTGGAAAATCCGCCCAATTTTGCGCTTTTTCCGTCGGACGATCATAAAATTCATCGCGGTTGGCGAGCAGAACTAAAGGAAATTTCGGGTGAATTTTATATGCAAAAAATATGACGCACATTTTAGTTGTTAGTGGTTAGTTGTTCGTTGTTGGTTGTGAAATCCGTTTGGATTTTTTTGCCGAAAATCAATTTTATCAAATCCGAAACGGTTGTCGCTTTCGCGCCGCGCCGAAAATTTTCTGCGCCGATTTCAAAGGCGATTTTCCATTGGCGAAAAAGAATGTTGTAAGCCGCGAAAAGCGAAAACTTTTTGTCGTAAATGTTTGTTGATTCTGAGGTTACGCCGTTGAGTTCGATGATTTTGAAATTTTCCGCACGGCTGAAATCTTCAAACGAACGGGCGCGAATGTCGAATCTGCCGAAATAAAAACCTTCAAATCCGCGACAGATTTCGTCAATTTTTTCTTCGAGTTCAATTGTTTTTAAATGTTCGCCGTCCGAAAAAATTGCGCCGCGTGAATGTGTTCCGATGTTGATGATTTTCACTTTTGCGCCCGATTCGGGAACGAAATCCAATCGTTCGGCGTTTTGTCCAAGATATTTTTTTGCCAAACAAACGGCACGTTTGTCGCGTAAAATCAGCGTTTCAAGATTCGATTTTCCATCGCCTGTAACGTGCGGAAAAGTTTTTTCGGTAATTGAAAAAATCTCACCTTTTTTGCGATTCGGATAACGGAAATAAAAAACGCTGGTTTCAACGCCGTCGAAAAATTCCTGCAAAATAAAATCGGCTTCGAGTTTGAAAATGCTTGTTTCGAGTTCTTCAAAATGGCGCAAAATTTTTACTTCTTTGCCGCGTTCTCCGGCATCCGGTTTTAAGGCGAGCGGAAACTGTAAATCGTTTTCGTCAATAAAAATTCTTGCTTTGTTTAGATTTTCAGTGAACGAATTTTCGGCGCAAAGTTTTGTGTAATTCAATAAATACGACGCATTTGCCTCATATTTCTTCAAACCTTCATAAATTTCCGCTTTTGATTCGCCGATAAAACCGCTTGCTAAAATCGCCGGATTTGCACAAGTGAAAATGGTCAAACTCCGATGTTTTATTGCTAAAAATAATACATAAACGACAACCGGAAAATAAAAAATTTTCAACGACCAAAATTCCCAATTCGTCAGACGTTTTAATCTGCCGACGAAAAAACGGCGATTTTTCCAAGATGCAAAATGCAGCGTTATTTTCAGTAAAACAAACGATAAAATAACGGCGAGAAATAGATTTTTTGAAAAGAAAAATTGTCCGGCAAAAGCCGTTGAGCCGACAAGAATCGGTGTCCAAATTGCGGTTGCAAGAAGAAAATAAAAGGTGAATTTCAGAAAATCCGTCCGCAAAAATCCTGCCGCCAGATAAGTTGGAAGTCGCAAACCTGTAATAAAACGGCTGAGGAAAATCGCGGA
>CALMEH010000678.1 GCA_937863115.1 uncultured Acidobacteriota bacterium | reverse complement strand
TGCTCGACAATGGATTTCTTCCGCCGCCGCCTTACGAGTTAGTTGATAACGAAGCGACTTGGTTGACGGAAACGGACTTGGTTTTTGTGGACACGGTTGGCACTGGATATTCGCGGACGACAAAACCCGAATATGCGGCGAAGTTTTTCGGCGTAAATGGCGACATCGAATCAACCGGCGAGTTTATCCGAATGTATTTGGGACGCGCCGAACGTTGGAATTCGCCTATTTTTCTGGTCGGTGAATCTTACGGCACAACGCGGGTTGCAGGTTTGTCAAACTGGCTTTTTGAACGCGGTGTCGGATTGAACGGAATTTTGTTGGTTTCGACTGTTTTAAACTTCCAAACTATCCGCTTTGCCGACAATAACGATCTGCCGCTTGCGCTTATTCTTCCGTCTTACACGGCGACGGCTTGGTATCATAAGAAACTTGCTCCCGCTCTTCAATCAAAGCCTCTGTCAGAAAAGTTGCGGGAATCCGAAAACTTCGCGGCTAACGAATATCTACCCTCGTTAATGCGGATTGATAAACTTTCTGCCGCCGAAAAATCGAATATTTCAGACAAATTCAGCCGTTTGACCGGATTAGACAAAAAATTCATCGAACAAAACAATTTTCGTGTTGAATTAGGAGAGTTTCAGAAGGAATTATTGCGCGAAAACCGTCGCACAGTCGGCAGATTGGACAGCCGTTTTACCGGAATTGACCGCGACGCGGCGGGAAATAATACCGACGGCGACCCTTCGATGAACGCCATTCGTCCGCCTTATACGTCAGTTTTCAATGATTACATCCGCCGCGACTTGGGCTTTAAATCCGATCTCGAATATTACATTTTAGGCGGCGGAATTACTTCGCCGTGGAACTGGAATGTTGATAATGGTTACGCGGACACTTCACAACGTCTGAAATTGGCGATGGCAAAAAACCCGTATATGAAGGTTTTTGTCGCGCAAGGTTTCTACGATATGGCTACGCCCTATTTTGCCGCCGAATACACCGTTTCCGCAATGAATCTTGATCCCGAACTTAGAAAAAATGTCTCGTTTGCTTACTATGAAGCCGGACATATGATGTATATCGAGAAAACTTCCCTGCTGAAGCTAAAATCTGATTTGGTGAACTTTATGCAACATTCGACAAATAAATAATTGGAGAAAAAACTATGAAACTTATTCTTTTCGCGTTTCTAATCTTAACTTTCGGAGCAACTTTTGCAACTGCCCAGAAATCCGTTGCTAATGTTCAGGAATATAAAATTACAAATTTGAAAGTCGTTCCGTTTGATTCATATAGAGGCGAATTTCAAGATGAAATAAAAGCAAGTGGCGAACAACCCACATTTTTTAATGATTTCTCAATCTCGTTAATGGTCGTGGTCGAAATTACCGCCGGAAAAGGAGAATATAACGCAAAACAATCGGTGCAAATAACTGCCACCGAAGGCAAAAAGGTTAAGAAAACAAAAACAGAACCTATGCCGCCCGTAGATGAAAACGGTAAGTATTACATACCTCTTTGGCTTGACGCGGGAATGTGCGACACCGTAAAAATTACTGCTAAAATGATCGGACAAAAAGCCGCTTCGACAATGACACGCTCATTTTTGTTCCAATGCGGTGAATAACGGTCTTACAAAGAACATTTATAACAAAATAGATTTGTTTTTAAGAAAAACTGTCCGCCTTCGTGATTAGATTTATGTATTATACGGAAACACGCACGAAGTAAGTGTGCAAATTATTGAGATATTGCACACTTACTTCGTGCGTGTTTCGGCATTATTGAAATCAGAAACCGTATTTTGTTCACTAAGTGAAGAAACTAAACCGTTTGTTTCTTGCTTAGACTTTTTTACTTTTCCGTCAATTCCCCTTAGAATCACTTTGTGCAGATTTCCGCAACAATTATTACTTTCAACGAAGAAGAAAAAATCGCCGACGCGATAAAATCAGTCGCTTTTGCCGATGAAATACTTGTTGTTGACTCCGAATCAACCGACAAAACCCGCGAAATTGCCGAATCTTTGGGGGCAAAGATTATAATCCAAAAATGGCTCGGATTTGGGAAGCAAAAACAGTTTGCCGTTGAAGCCGCCACGCACGATTGGATTCTCAGCCTCGATGCTGACGAACGAATTTCTGATGAATTAAAGCAAGAAATAATAAATTTATCGCCCAAAGCCGATGCTTTTAAGATTCCGCGACTTACTTTTTATCTAAATCGCCCGGTAAAACACGGCGGTTGGTATCCTGATTGGCAAATTCGTTTTTTTAATCGAAACAAAGCAAGTTGGAAAGATGTGCTAATACACGAATCGGTAGAAGTTGCGGGAAAAACCGATAAATTAAAAGGCGATATTTTGCATTACAGCGTCGAAGATATGGGGCATCATCATCGGATGATTGGCGAAAGATATGCTCCGCTAGCCGCCCGA
The DNA here is from genome assembly GCA_937863115.1 of uncultured Acidobacteriota bacterium. Taxonomy (GTDB): domain Bacteria; phylum Acidobacteriota; class Blastocatellia; order Pyrinomonadales; family Pyrinomonadaceae; genus CALMEH01. Next base: position 3,197 of record CALMEH010000678.1, on the reverse strand, counting down.
CAGATGTTTGAACGCGGACGGCGCACTACGAAACTCAAAATTTATACCGCAGGTTTCATAGCTTTTCTTCAAACCTACATCTTAAAAGCCGGATTTCTCGACGGATTTGCCGGTTTCTGCATCGCTTGTTTTGCCGCCCATCACGCATTCCTAAAACATCTGCTTTTATGGGAAATGCAAAAGAAATGATATTTTTAACGCTTGGTTTGACGCAGCAAAATAGGAAAAAGATTTATTCACAAAACTTCTCGATTTGTTTTATAATTTACTAGAGTTGTATGAGCAAAACCGAAAAATCACAATCGCCCGAAAACATAAAACCAAAAGCCGCAACCTCTGCGGATGAAGTTGAAAATCGTTTATTTAACCGCGAACTGAGTTGGCTCGAATTTAACCGCAGAGTTTTGGAAGAAGCTACTGTTGAGAATTTGCCCGTTCTTGAACGGCTGAAGTTCCTTTCTATTTTTTCGACGAATCTGGATGAATTCTTTATGATCCGTGTCTCCGGTTTGAAGGAACAAATCGAAGAAGGCGTTACCGAACGTTCGCCCGACGGAATGACGGCTTCCGAACAAATGGCTGAACTTAACCGCCGTCTGCGCCCAATGCTGAAAAAACAGGCTTCTTATCTGCGCGAAACTGTTTTGCCCGAGCTTGCCGAAGCGGGTATTAAGATTGAGTCTTACAAAAATTTGACGGTGCGCGAAAAACGCCTGCTTGATAAATACTTCCGCGAACATTTGTTTCCGATTCTTACGCCGCAAGCCGTTGATTCCAGCCATAAGTTTCCCTATATTTCAAATTTGAGCCTTAATCTAGGTTTGTTTATTGAGCCGGACGGCGAACATATCCAGCAAAATTTGAAACATCTTTTTCGGCAAAAGCGTTTTGCCCGCATAAAATTGCCGCCGACCGTTTCACGCATTGTTCCGATTGATGAAAAAAAAGGACGCTTTGCCTTGCTCGGCGAAATTATTGCCGCAAATGTGCATCATCTTTTTCCGAATATGAAATGCGGCGAATGTTTTTTGTTTCGTGTAACGCGCGATGCCGATATGGAATTGCGCGAGGATGAAGCCGGGGATTTGTTGCGGACTATGGAACGTGAACTTCACCGCCGCCGTTTCGGTTTTGCCGTGCGGCTCGAAGTTCAGCCTTCGATGCCAGATAAAATGGTCAAGGTTTTGACCGACGGCATCGGGTTAAACGAGTCGGACGTTTATCAGATTGACGGTTTTGTGAATATTCCCGATTTGATGCAGTTTTATTCGATTGATAAACCCCAGCTCAAGGAAAAACAGATTCCAATTGTTCATCTTTCAATACTTCACGAAAAAAAAAACGTCTTTGAAGTGCTGAAAAAACGCGACATTTTGTTACATCATCCTTACACTGCTTATTCGACGGTAACGGATTTTATCGCCGCCGCCGCCGATGATGCAGACGTGCAGGCGATAAAAATTTGTCTCTACCGCACAGGAAAAGATTCTCCGATTGTCAATTCGCTGATTCGTGCCTGCCAAAATGGAAAACAAGTTACCGCTCTCGTTGAATTAAAAGCACGGTTTGACGAAGAAAACAATATTGAATGGGCGCGGCGGCTTGAAAACGAAGGCGTTCACGTTGTTTATGGAATTCACACACTGAAAACTCACTCGAAAGTTGCGCTCATCGTGCGCCGAGAAAAAGAAAAACTCGTTCGCTATGTTCATCTGGCGACCGGCAATTACAATCCGACAACTTCACGCATTTACACGGATTTGGGTATTCTGACTTCGGATATCGAAATCGGCGCGGAGGTTACGAATTTGTTCAATTTTCTGACAGGCTATTCGCTTCAAACCGATTACAAACGCCTGTTGGTTGCCCCGATAAATATGCGTCAAAGATTTGTTAAACAAATCGAGCGAGAAATTTCGCATAAAAAAGCCGGAACGGAAGCCAGAATTATTGTTAAAATCAACAGTTTGACCGATGTCGAGTTTATTGAAGAACTTTACAAAGCATCTAACGCTGGAGTCGAAATAGATTTGATTGTGCGGGGCATCTGCGCTTTGCGTCCGGGTGTGAAAGGCATTTCGGAAAACATCCGCGTTCGTTCGATTGTCGGCAGATTTCTCGAGCACAGCCGCGTTTTTTACTTTGCAAATGGAGGCGATGAAGAAATTTACATCGGCAGCGCGGATTGGATGTCGCGCAACTTAGACCGCCGCGTCGAAGTCATAGTGCCGATAAAAGAACCGAAAATCCGCCAATATTTAAAGGAAACGCTTCTCGATGCTTACCTGCGAGATACAGCAAACACCAGAGTTCTAAACGCTGACGGCTCATATAAACGAGTTTCCCAGAACGCCGCGCACAATTTCAGCGCACAGATGTTTTTTGTCGGACAAGACATCAAAACATAAAAAAAAGTCGGTTTAAAGAGCGGTATCATACAAAGCCTTCTCCAATTAAATTGAATAAAGTCGGAGATGTTCGCTACCCCTTACTACACTGATTTGGATTTCAAAATCGCATTATTATAGTTTTTGAAGGATCATTTTCACTTTTCTGCTTCACGAAATACAACCAACGAAATTTTCAACTCATCAAACATACAGTTTCAAGCAATATTGCGATATAATTTAACTTTCGGAAGATAAATTTATGAAGAATCTAACAATTGTCCCTATCATTTTGACATTCGCCATCAGCGGCTTTAGCCAATCTTCGACGCAAAAAGGCATTGACCCGCAAACTCAACAAATCAAACAAGATTCTGGCAAAACAACACAAACTACAACCACAACCAACAGCGGCGATGGGCGTTCGCTCGATTGGGGCAAAGGAAAAACTCGGGGGCGGGAGCGTTTGGCTAATCCATATAAAATGACCTCTCGCCGCGATGTTTTGATTGAAACGATTCGTGATGTAATGGAAAGTATGAAAATTCTCATTGACGATACGGCTTCACGCCCGTCCGATGGAATTATCGTTTCACAACCTTACGTTTTCGCTAAAGGTGCCGTTACAACACGGAGCGAACTCAGCCGTTATGCCGTTTTACCCTATTCTGATTCTTCTTGGACACGCGGACGTTTTACTTTAACCGTTGAAGTTCAATCTATTGACGGCGTGCAAAATAATGTTGCGGTAACGGCAAAAGTCGAAGGACGTTCGGAAAACGGTTTGATGAGCGAATGGACAACTTTGCA
>CALMEH010000677.1 GCA_937863115.1 uncultured Acidobacteriota bacterium | reverse complement strand
ATCACAAAAACAGTTCCGCTTGGACAGTTCTTTCTCAATATCTTTTCAGCCGCAGTAATTATTTGCGGAATTTAGTCAAAAACGACACACCGCAAACAATGCAGCGGCGACTGGCAATTTATCAACTTCTGCTTTTAGCGTATCAACTACGTGAAAAATTCACGGACGACGGAGGCGACCAGAAAAAACAATTTCTTAACTACATTCGTCAGCTTAAAAGAAACAATGATGACAAAACGATTCGGCAAACGCCGCATTGGGCGGATGCCGTTGATGCGGTAAAAATGCTGACGATTCACGCCGCTAAAGGTTTAGAGTTTAAGGTCGTGCATCTTCCGGGGTTGAGCGACGGAAAATTTTTCGCAAAAGTTTCATCGGGTAGCAGAGTAACGCTGCCATCAGGAATGATTAAACCCGAAATGAATGGCTGGGCGGCAGAAGAAGAAGAATGTTTATTTTTCGTGGCAATTTCCCGTGCAGGCGACGTTTTGAACATTTACCGGGCAAATCAATATAAAGATGTTCAAGTTGAACCCTCCAATCTTTTGGAACTTATCAAAAGTGTTTTGCCTGTTCCAAAAGCCGCCAGAGGAAAAGCAAAAATAGCGCAAACTCCGAAAAAGCGATTAGTCGCCCGGACACCGATAACCGAATTCCACGAGAAAGCACTTCAGGATTATCTTGACTGTCCGTTAAAATACCTTTATCGGCACGAACTTAAGATTCCCTACTTTTTTACTGAATCAGCTATTAATAAAGCACGGCTTTGCGTGTCAAAAGTTTGGAACGCAGTTAATCGTCAAGTGGAATTAGGATTATCCATTGACCAAAAATTTATTAAATCAACTTTTGAAGAAGTTTGGGAAAAATACGGTCCGACTGAGCATCCATACTCGCCGGATTATCGGCTCGAAGCCTTGAGAATGATAAATTGGACGCTGAAAATTAACCCTTCAAATGTGGACGCTTTGACAAAACCGTTGTGGAAAGTTGAAATCGGCAATGCTACTGTAATGATTCACCCTGATTACACCAGAACAGAAACGAATGGCAGCAGAACCTCGCTGATTGTCGAAAAACTTAATTTCGGCGAATCGCCGCGAGAGCAAATAAAAGATCTGATTTACTCGCTGTATGAGGAAGCGGCATTGCAAAATCGTTCCGATTCCAACGTGCGGACAGAAATAAAGGCAAGTTTTATGACCAATGAAAGAACCTTGTCCGTGCCGATTTCCGCTCCGGCTAAACAGGAAGGCATCAAAATTTACCGAGAAGCGATGGACGGAATCAATAGTGGCGATTTCGATGCGCGTCCTAATAAAGACTGTTGTTATTGTCCTTATTATTTTATTTGTCAGGCAAAACAGGTTTGATTTTTAACAACTCAGTTTCACAAATCGCCTGAAGCACCGAAAATCTCAAAATAGTTTCTTTTTTGCAAAAAAAACTCATTTGCATCGGCGAAAAATTCCCGCAACACGGCAATACATATTAGAGAGGTTATTTCTTTAAAGAATTACCTTACTAATGGAGGAATTATGTCACAAAAAAATAACGAAAAAGAACCAAAAGGACCTAAAAAATTTGTTTACTTTATTGATCAAGAGAAGTTTGAAACTAACGAAAAAGAATTGTCGGTAGCCTTTCTTATTGCTCAGGCGGAAGAAGATCCGGCAACTTCGACATTGGCGTTGAAAGATGGCAGGGACGTTAAAAAGTTTACGGATTTGAATGAAATGGTCCCAATGAAAAACGGTATGAAATTTATCATTTTTCACAATACCCCAACCACGGTGTCTTAAAAGGAAGTGAATCAATGTTCGGAGCAGAAAAATTACGTCTTGATTTAGAAAATCTTGGGTATAAAGTCGAAATTGTCAATGGCACAGATCAAAATCAATATGCTGTGATTTTAGATTATGAAGTGCTAATCGGGCGGTTCGCCGGTCGAATAATTGACCTTGGAGTTTTAGCGACCAATGACTACCCCAGAAGCGTAGCTTCGGCAGTTCATATCAAAACCCAACCACAATTACTCGAAAAAACGGATTCAGTTCCAAACGTCAGAAATATTATTGATAGTGCGCTTGGAACTGAATGGCGATATTGGAGTAACAATTTTAATTGGAATGAAGAACGCGATACTCGTCGTCTTATTTCACAAATAAATACAATATTTAAAGATGCCTAAAGAATTTAGTATAGCTTTACTGGGTGAAGCTGATGAAACCCTAAAAACTCATCTGATTAGAGATGATTATGAAGAAGATGTTTGCTTTGCACTTTGGACACCATCAGAAGGGGCAAACCGCTTTTCAGCACTTATTCATTCGCCCGTTCTTCCTTTGGATGGTGATAGACAACGCCACGGCAACGCTAGTTTCAATGTCCAATATTTTGAAAGGGTGTGTCAATTAGCCGTGCAAAAAGGTTGTGGTATTGCATTTCTTCATAGCCATCCCGGAAACGGCTGGCAAGAAATGAGTAGCGACGACATCAAAGCAGAACACAAAATCGCTGGGGCTACACTAGGGCTGACCGAATTACCACTTATTGGACTAACCGTTGGACACGATGGCGTTTGGAGCGGAAGATTTTGGACGCATTTGAGAAAGAAAGAATATGAGCGACATTGGTGTAATTCAGTGCGAGTTGTCGGCAATCAGTTAAAAGTTTCTTTTGCCGAACATTTAGTTCCTAAGCCGAATTTCAGAGAATTATTTAAACGAACCGTGACCGTCTGGGGAGAAGAAAATCATTCGATTCTTGCACGACTTCGGATCGGTATTGTCGGCTTGGGGAGTGTCGGAAGTATGGTTGCCGAAAATCTCGCCCGAATGGGTTTCCAAAACTTTGTTTTGCTTGATTTTGATGAAGTTCAAGCACATAACCTTGATAGATTACTCGGTGCAACCATTGATGATTTAGGTAAATTAAAAATTGATGTTGCCGAACGGGAAATACAAAAATCAGCCACGGCGGAAAATATTTTGATTCAAAAAATCCCTTTCAGCATTGCCGAAAAGGAAGGGTATCAAGCGGCTCTGGACTGTGATGTATTATTTTCCTGCGTTGACCGCCCGCGCCCGCGATATATTCTAAATCATTTTGCCTATTCGCACTTAATTCCGGTAATTGACGGCGGGATTGCTGTTCGCTTCAAAAAAAGTAATTTTTCAGGTGTAGATTGGCAGCTTCAAACAGTTGGACCGACTCGCCCCTGCCTTAACTGCTTGGGAGTGTTTAACATCGGGGATGTTGCTACGGAAATCGAAGGCAAATTAGATGATCCCTCTTATTTGAATGGATTACCAAAAGATCATCATTTTAAAAGAAATGAAAATGTGTTCCCGTTCAGTTCTAATTTGGCTTCATTAGAAGTTTTACAGTTGATTGCTTTAGTTACCGGAATTGCGGGTATTACCGATTTTGGTATTCAAAGGTATCGGTATATTCCGGGCATTATTGATTCAAATACTGAACTTACTTGTAAAAAGAATTGTGATTTTACCAAACTTATAGCTCAAGGTGATTGTCATTTTTCATTATTTGGTGGTGATTTAGGCGCACAAAAAGCTCGTCAACGCCAGAATAATTAAATTAAAGTCATAGCACTTCAGATAGATTAAATTTATTTCAACCCCAAAAAGTGTTATAAGTTTAGTATCATTTGTTGATTCTCTAAAACGACTTAAATCAATTTTGAAGAAAGCGAAATTGCTCACCGGGAATGAGGAATTGATTAAAAAATGCTTCCATAATTCGTATTTTTTATAAGAAACTATCATTTTATTTTGAATGTTTTATTCAAAATAAAAATAAATTGAACTCTTTTTGGCAATGCCTAAATTATTATGAATACTGCCGTTCACAACAAACTTGTTTCTTTTATTTGGTCAATCGCGGATGATTGTTTGCGCGATGTTTATGTTCGCGGCAAATACCGTGATGTAATTTTGCCAATGGTGGTTTTGCGGCGGATTGATTCTTTGCTTGAACCGACGAAAGACGCGGTGATGGAAGAATTAGCCTTTCAGCGTGACGAAGCCGGGTTGACCGAATGGGATGAAAACGGACTACGCGAGGCTTCCGGTTATGTTTTTTACAATATCAGCGAGTGGACACTGCAACGGCTTTACAACACCGCCACCAATAGCCAGCAAATACTGCAAGCCAATTTTGAAGAATATTTGAATGGATTTTCGCCTAACGTCAAAGAAATCATTGATAAATTCAAACTCAAAGCGCAGGCAAAACACATGGCGGACAAAAATGTTTTGCTTGATGTTTTGGAAAAATTCACATCGCCGAATATCAATCTGA
>CALMEH010000676.1 GCA_937863115.1 uncultured Acidobacteriota bacterium | reverse complement strand
AATGTTTACAGTATTTCCGACTTTCTTTCCGTGAGTTTTGCGGACGAAAAAAACGGCTCGATGACCGACGCGGAAGGACCTTTCACGCTCACGGGCGATAGCGGCGATGTCTACACGCCGTTTAATGTTCGCACCAATCCGAAACTCGTATCACTTTATGTTGCAGACAGTTACACGGGTTGGGCAGTCGGCGAAAACGGTTTGATTGTCCGCACTGACGATGGCGGTTATTCGTGGCAACGTTTAAGCGAAGGCGGACGCGATGACGTAAAGGATTTAACGCTTTTCAGCGAAGAAATCGGCTTTTCAGTCGGTTCACGCGGTCGAATTTGGTTGACGAATGATGGCGGCAAAAATTGGCTTCCCGTGTTTTCGGACGTTAAGGAAAATCTTAACGCGATGAGTTTCATCAGCGATCAGAAAGGCTGGATTGTCGGCGATAAAGGCACGATTTTGCGGACGGTGCGCGGCGGCGCGGATTGGGGAAAGAGCAACTCAAATACAACGGAAGATTTGTCGGGCGTGTATTTTGTGAACGACAGAAACGGCGTGGCAGTCGGTTCAAACGGAATGATTTTGCGTTCGGATTCCGGCGGCGCAAATTGGGAACAAATCGAATCAGGCGTGCGCGTCTGGCTCGAAGATGTGAAGTTTTTCGACGTTAATCGCGGTTTGGCGGTCGGCGACAACGGAACGATTTTGATGACCGCAGACGGCGGCGCAACGTGGCGCAAAATTAAAACGAATTTAGCGGAAAATCTTTATGCGCTGAGTTTGGCGGATGAAAAAACAGGCTATGCCGTTGGCGGAAAAGGCACGATTTTAAAAACAGAAGACGGCGGCGAAACGTGGCTGACAATGGAATCTTCGGCGCAGATGAATCTTTACGCCATCGCCGCTTTCAAACGCGGAGTTGCTATCGCCGTCGGTGAATTCGGCGCGGTTTTGTTGACCCAAGACGGCGGCAAAACTTGGAAAATTCAGCCGAATGTAACGAGCAATTCTTTGCAAGCAATCGCCTTTTTGGGCGGCACGAATCTCTGGATTGCCGGACGCGGCGGCGCAATTCTGAAACGCAACGAACCGCTTGCGCCGATTGATTTCCAATCGCCGAAAGTTGCACCGATTTTGAAATTCGGCACATCAAAACCGAAACTAAAATCGCGCACGCCGCTCGTTACAATCACCGACGACGGCGACATTCCGACGGCTGTCGAACCTAAGAAAGAAAATAAGTAGGCAGTAGCAGAAGGCAGTTGCACAAAGAAACGACTGCCGACTGCTACTGCCTTCTGCCAACTAAAACAGAAATCCATTCGCCGTCGGTTTCGATTTTGTAATTTGTGATTTGTAATTTTTCTAATTCGTTGATGATTAAATTTTCTTGTTCTTTTAAAATTCCCGAAAGCACGAGAATTTGTTTTGATTTTTCGATTAGCAGAGGCAGAATCGGCAAAATTACGTCTGCCGTAAGATTGGCGCAGACGAAATCGAACAATTCGGTTTTAGCGGAAATTGAGCCTTCGTAAAATTTGATGTTTTTCATATCATTTTCCGTCGCGTTTTCTTTGGCAATTTTTATCGAATCCTCGTCCGTGTCGCAACCAACGATTTGGAATTTGGAATTTGGAGTCTGGAATTTCGCCGCCGCAATCGCTAAAATTCCTGTGCCTGTGCCGACATCAAGAAAACTCTGTTCAGGGGCGTAAGTTTCTTCAATCGCTTTCAAACAAAGGCGCGTTGTTTCGTGCGTTCCCGTGCCGAACGCCATCGAAGGTTCGATGCGAATAACGATTTTTTCCGTATTTTCAACTTTTTCCCAAAGCGGCGCGATGATGAATTTTGCGGTTTCGGTCGGTTTCCAGTGTTTTTTCCAATTTGCCAACCAATCTTCGTTTTCAACCGTGCGCCACACGAAGTTTTTAAGCGAATTTGCGGAAAATTCGTAAATTCTCAGCGCGTCTGCAATTTGAAACTGCAAGTCTTCTTCGGACGGTTTTTCGTTGAAATAGCCGATGATTGTTAAATATTCCGGTTTATTCGTTCCGAAATGATTTATTTCCGTGCCGAGTGCGTCCAGCGAATTGAGCGCGTATTCAACCGCTTCCGAAGCATCATAATCAACCGTTATTTCGAGCGCAAACCAATTTTTTTTTGCTATTTCCATAAAAATATTTAACTGTAAAACATTATAATCGCCCTGCAAGCAAAATGTTAATTTGCAGATGCGAACCCACAAGCGAAAAACAAATTTATCAGTTATATTGAATGAGAGAGATTTTTTCGTTTATAAAAATACAAGTTTTTGACTATTCTCGCGCATTATTATAAATTTTCTACTTGTTCTGGAAGTCTGAAATCTTGTGTTTGAGGAAAATAAAATGGCTGAAACTGTTGCGGAAAGAGTTGTGCGGGTATTTGCGGAATTTAAGAAAATGCCGCCGGAAGAAATTAAAATGTCAACGACGTTTGAAGAATTGGGACTCGATTCTTTGGACGGCTTGAATTTGATTTTCGAGTTGGAAGAAGAATTTGATTTGACTGTGCCGGACAATCAGATTCAAGAAATGAAATCGGTTGAACAAGTCGTTGCGGGAATTGAGGCTTTGCTCGAGGCGAAGGAAAAGGGAATTGATGTAACCGCCGAAGTTGCGAAGGAATTTGCCGAACAACAGAAGAAATAATTACGAATTACGAATTACGAATTTCAGAAATTCCTTCGTAATTCGTAATTCGTAATTCGTAATTCGTAATTTAAGATGAAAAGAGTAGTAATCACGGGCATCGGAGTCGTTTCGGCTCTGGGCAATACGGCGGCGGATTTTTGGGAATCTTTGAGCGCAGGGCGTTCGGGCATTGCGCCGATAACGAAATTGGATGTTTCGACGATGCGTTTTCAAAACGCGGCGGAAGTCAAAAATTTCAATGACAATGAGCATTTCGACGAAAAAGAATTGCTCTGGCTCGATCCGTTTTCGCGTTACGGAATCGTTGCGGCGCGTGAAGCCGTGGCGGATTCAGGCATTGAATTCCACAAAGAAAACACCGGCGTTATCACGGGAAATTGTCTCGGCGGGAAGATGACCGAAGACGAACTTTTTTACAAACTTTACGCCGAAGGCAAACAGCGTCATCAACCCGTCGCGATTCCGCGGGCGATGAGCAATGCGGTTTCGTCGCACGTTTCGATGGAATTTGGTTTGATGGGCGCGACTTTTACGACTTCGACAGCGTGTTCTTCCGCCAATCACGCTATCGGACAAGCGTTTTGGCTTGTGCGGCAAGGCACCTTGGATGCGGCAATCGCAGGCGGAAGCGAAGCTCCTTTGTGTTTCGGGCATTTGAAAGCGTGGGAATCAATGCGCGTCGTTTCGCCGGACACTTGCCGACCGTTTTCAAAAGATAGAAGCGGAATGATTTTGGGCGAAGGCGCGGCGATGTTTGTGTTGGAAGATTCGGAAAAAGCCGAAGCGCGAGGTGCAACGATTTATGCGGAAATAGTCGGCGCGGGAATGAGTGCAGACGCGCATCATTTGACGATGCCGCTGGCAACGGGCGCGGCAAAAGCGATGAAAATGGCTTTGAAGGACGGCAATTTGCAACCCGAACAAATCGGCTACGTCAACGCGCACGGCACGGCGACGCAAGCCAACGATCCGATGGAGACAGCGGCAATTCGTGAAACCTTCGGCACACACACAGAGAAAATCGCGGTCAGTTCGACCAAATCAATGCACGGACACACGCTGGGCGCGGCGGGCGCAATCGAAATGGCGGCAACCGTTCTCGGAATGCACAATAACCTTTTGCCGCCGAATGCGAATTTTAACGAAAAAGACCCGGAATGTGATTTGGATATAATCGCCAATGAAGCGCGTCCGGCAGAAATCGAAGCCGCAATTTCAAATTCTTTCGCGTTTGGCGGATTGAATGCGGTTTTGGCGTTTAAGAATTATTGATTTCTGTATTTCAAAATTATTAAGCAGTCTGTTCCGATTTTATTTCGGCGGATTCTTTTTTCTTTTTGTTGGCGGAATAGAAAGTTTTGAAGTAGTCATACATTGACCAAATCGCCGTGAAAACTGAAATCCAGAGTGCGGTGCGTCCGACGAGATAGCCGAAAACCTTCCAATCGTTGGCGGTTAAAGCGAAACGAATAAGATTTGAAAAAGCGGTTTGAACTTCGGCGACTTCCCAGAAAAATGCCGGATAATTCCAACCGAAATTTGAAACCGGCGGATTTCCCGTTGCGCCCGCGACGAGAAGCGCGACAATCGCCACGCATTGCGCCCACATTTTTATTTTCCCGATTTTATCTGCCGCAATGACGATGCCTTCAGTTGCCGCGACCGAACGCAAACCCGTAACGATAAACTCTCTGCCAAGAATAATTACAACCGTCCAAGCCGGCGCAAGATGTTTTTCGACTAGCACGATCAGCGCGGCTGAAACTAACAACTTATCGGCAATCGGGTCGAGAAGTTTGCCTAAGTTTGAAACCTGATTGCGCCGTCGCGCCAGATGCCCGTCCAGAATATCGGTTAGCGAAGCCGCAATAAAAATGCCGATTGCCAACGCATAACCACTGATGCCGAGCCATTTTTCTGCAACCGTCGTCAGCAAAACAACCACCAAAAGCGGCACGACAATGATGCGGGCAAGCGTTAGAGAATTCGGCAAATTCATTACTTAAAGTGTAGGTTTGAAAAAAAATGCTGTCAAGAAGTTTTCAATAGACAATTTCCATAATGAAAGCAGAGATTTTTTAACGCAAAGGCGGAAAGACGCAAAGACGCAAAGGTTTATTGATTATTTGGCTGATAGTTGTTGGCGATTTGATTAAAATCTCGTGTTGAAAAAACAAATTCTCAAACTTTGCGTCTTTGCGCCTTTGCGTTAAAATCTCAACCTTTACACTTTGAGGCGGTTATTTTGCAAAGTTGTCTAATTTTGAATTGATGATTGCGGCAAGCTGTGTATTGAATTTATCAAGATGCGCGTGTAAATCGTTTTTCTTATCAGGTTTCGGGATAAGCAACGGCGGATGATAAAAAATTTTGACTTTGCCGAAGCGCGGATATTTCATTCCTTGCGCCCAGATTTTGTTTGCGCCGCTGATGGTTACGGGCAAAATCGGCGTTTCGGTTTCCATTGCCAAGCGTATCGCGCCTTCGCGGAACGGCAGAAGTTCGCCGTCGGAAAATTCGCGTTCGCCTTCGGGAAAAACGACGAGCGTTGCGCCTTCGCGCAGAAATTTCAGCGATTTCTTCATCGCGTCCAACTTGCCGCCTTTGTCTTTGGCAGTTTTTACCGGAAACGCTCCCAAACGCCGCATCAAACCGCCGACAAAAAACCATTCAAACGCCGCGTCCCAAGCCATATATCGAAACTTTCGTTTGACGGGCAAAGTTACCCAACCCGGATCAATATAAGTTTGATGATTCGGCGCAAGGAGCAACCCTTTGCCGTTTTCCGGCGGAATGTTTTCCGTGCCGTGAAATTCGATGCGCCACGCGATTTTACTGATTGCCCAACCGATAAAGCGGCAAATCTCGAACAAAATCGGCGAAGGATGTTTCGGACAGGAAGAGTTCACAGATTTATTATACAAAAAAGAAAGCGAGGCGCGGAGAAGAAGGGGAGAAAAGAAGAAAGAGATTTGCGTTTTGTTCAGAGTTCAAACTTCAGTTTGAATTTTTCGGTAAGATTCAAACTGAAGTTTGAACTCTGAACGGATTTTCTCTTTTTCTCTTCCACTCCTCTTCAACCAATTCCGTGAAGCGGGAATTCTGTGCCGAGAAATTTCAGATGCAAACGCGGCAAGCCGTCTTCTCCGGTGCGGACGTGGCGAACTTCCGCCGGCATCGAAACCTTATATTGCTCCGACATTAACGAAACTTTATCGCCGACTTTTAGCGGTAGAACCGAAAAAACTGCCGCACCGCCGGGCGAGATGTTTTCCGTAACGGTTTGTTCGTGCGCCGTAATCGTGCCTTCGTCATCGTAAATTGCCAGATAAACATTAATCGGCACGGCGTAGCGCGGTTTGCGCGAACTGAAATCATTGGAATCAGGCTTGAATCCGTTTTCGATAATTTCAGAAAAGCCTGTGCTTTTAATATCCGCAATGCGGTAGAGCGTCAGCGGATTTTCCTCAAAACTCTCCGGCGCATTTTCGCCGACAAAGGCTGTGCCGACGTAATAAGCATCTGTTTCTTCAACAAATCGGCAATGCCGCACCACGCTCCAAACGCAATAATCGCGCTTGCCGAAATCGTGAGCGCGGAAATTATCCGGCAGAGGCATTTTCAGCAAAAGAAGTTCGCCGACGGCAACTTCCGCTTTCAGAAAAAATCCCGCCCCAACCGGCGAAACATCCATTAACTCTGTGGTTTCGACACGAACTTTGTCTTTGCCTTCACGAATTTCAATGTTCATTGAAAAAACGAGCGGAATACGGTTGTAAAGGCGTTGATTTTTGATGTTCGTTACTTTTTTTTGAGCGTTCATATTTTTTCAAATAACTAATTTTCGACATTAGCGACCAAGGCTAATTTTTCTACGGGAAATTTAGCGTTAATGAATTCGAGATGAATCTTCGGGCGTTCTCTCTCGCTCGGTTTTTTACCGCGCACGACTGCCAACGCAGAAAAATCGTGCGTTTTGCTGGTAAAAGTTAGGCAATCGTCAATCTTTAAATCTAAATTTGAATAAACCGACGCGCCCGAAACACTGATGTTCTCGGTAACGGTTTTTTCCTTTACAAAATCATTTTCGCCTTCCTCATCCAAAAGTTCGAGCCAAACATCCAAATCTGTATAAAAACGTGGGTATTTGCGATTAATAAAAGGTTTTGCGGTTTGTTCAACTGACCATAAACCCTCACCGTTAATTCCGCAGATTCTAAAAGATGCCGCCGGGTTTTCGTGATAACCGGCGGGCGCGTCTTTGCCTGTGAACGCTACGCCGATGTGGAAACCGTCAAAATTTTCTTCGGTAACTTTGCTGCAATGTTGAACGAGACCCCAAATGCGGTAGAACTCCTTATCTTTATCATAGCAACGCAGATGTTTCGGAAGCGGTAGCATAATCGAAAGCATTCGTCCGGGCTGACATTCGTGCCGAAGCAGAAAGCCTGCGCCGTTGCGCGAAAAGCTGACGGTTTCACTGATTTCCTTCCAATTTTCGTTATTATTTCCTTTGAATTTTACGGTCGCCTTCAGTAGTGTCGAAATACGTTCGCTTTTGCGATTGTTAATTTGAGACATTTTTAGACAATTCTCCTAATAAATCAATAGATTTCCATTTGGGGGGGCAAGTAAAAAAGGAGTTTGTCAAAAAATAGTTTCGGGGAAAACTATATTAATACGAATTCGTGTTCAAAAACACGCCGAGAAGTTTTGTGATTTCATTTAATACAAGGGGGGATATCCTCGTAGCAAATTCAAAACTTTAATTACAAAAATGCTTTCATTTTGTAATTCCGAGCGAGTTGTTAAACAAATTCTAAAAGAAATTACTCAATACCGTCAAGCGGGAAAAAACGGTCAATGAATTCGATGTGCAGACGCGGGATGCCGTCTTTGCCGATGCGTTTGCCGCGCACAACGGCGATGATCGAAGCGTTATATTGTTCGCTGATAACGCGCACGAACGAGCCGGCTTCGACACCCAAAGTCGTAAAAATCGCCGCGCCGCCGACAGAGATGTTTTCGGTAACGGTAACTTCCGTCGCAATCGGGCTTCCGTCTTCATCAACTGCTTCGAGCGTAATGTTTATCGGAATTGCAAAGCGCGAATGGCGGCGGCAATCCTTCGGCAAATCGCTTTCGTCTGGTTTATCTTCGGCTTCTCTTATTTGCCAGAGATTGTCCTGACTTTTATCGGTAATTTCATAAAGCCGTGAAGGATTTTCTTTGTAACTCGCGGGCGGAGTTCTGCCGATAAACGCTACACCTATCGCATAATTTTCGGATTTTTCAGTTTTATTAACCGCGATACATCGGCGCACCAAAGCCCAAACTTTATACTGAGGTTCGCTGTAATCATAACAACGAAGCTGACGCGGCAGCGGAATGGTCATATAAACCAATCGCCCGCGCTTAATCGGGCGGCGCAAATTAAAAGCCGCGCCAAATGCCGAAACATCGTTCAGACGCGTAATTTCGTCCCAGCCGTAGGAATTATTAACTTTTGATTCGATACGCGTCGGCAAAGCCAGCGAAATGCGCTGAATCCGGCGGTTTTCATTTTGATTTACAGGAGTTGCCAACATATCTGATTTTCTCTCTTATTAAAAAGCATTCGATTTGGCTGAAAAATTGTGGAAAAGAATGTCTAAAAGTAAGTTTTATAAAGGTTTCGGGCGGTTGCCCTAACAGGCTTTTTACCTGTATAATTAAGAAACATTTAATTGGATTTTATTTCCAGTAAATTTTACATTTCGCCTTTTGCCGAACAATCTACGAAAGCATCGGAAGATAAATTTTTATAATCAAAATGGATACAACTTTAGATAAACAACAAATTAATATCGAAGACGAAATGCGTCGGTCATACCTTGACTACGCGATGAGCGTCATCATCGGACGCGCCCTGCCCGACGTGCGCGACGGACTGAAGCCCGTTCACCGCCGCGTTCTCTGGGCAATGCAGGAACTCGGAAATTATCACAACAAAGCCTACAAAAAATCAGCGCGTGTCGTGGGCGAGTGTTTAGGCAAATATCATCCTCATGGTGATATGTCGGTTTATGACACGATTGTCCGAATGGCGCAGGATTTTTCACTTCGCTATCCGCTCGTTGACGGGCAGGGAAATTTTGGGTCAGTTGATGGCGACAATGCGGCGGCGGCTCGATATACTGAGGTTCGGATGCAGAAGTTGACGAACGAATTGCTTGCCGATATTGAAAAAGAAACGGTTGATTTTCAGCCGAATTATGATGAATCTTTGTCGGAGCCGAAGGTTTTGCCGACGCGTTTTCCTAATTTGTTGGCGAACGGTTCGGAAGGGATTGCGGTCGGGATGGCAACGAAAATTCCGCCGCATAATTTGACGGAATTGCTTGACGGCACGATTGCGATGATTAAAAAGCCGGAAATGACGATTGACGAGCTTATTAAATTTATTCCGGGACCAGATTTTCCGACTGCCGGATTTATTTACGGGCGCGACGAAATTCATCGGGCATATAAAACGGGACGCGGAATTATTCAAATGCGGGCGCGTGCCGGAATTGACCGCATCGGGCGCGGCGAACGCGAAAAAGACGCGATTGTCGTTACCGAAATTCCGTATCAAGTCAATAAAGCAAAGTTGATTGAAAAAATTGCCGAACTCGTTCACGAAAAGAAATTGGACGGCATTTCCGAACTGCGCGACGAATCAAACCGTGAAGGAATGCGAATCGTTATCGAAATGAAACGCGACGCGATTCCGCAGGTCGTTCTCAACAAACTTTATAAATTAACGCCGATGCAATCGAGCTTCGGCATTATCAATATTGCGATTATTGACGGACAGCCGAAGGTTTTGAACCTCAAACAAATGCTCGAAGCGTTTGTTGATTTCAGAAAAGAAGTTGTTCGCCGTCGAACTGAATTCGAACTTCGCAAAGCGATGGCGCGGGCGCATATTTTGGAAGGTTTGAACAAGGCGATTGACGCGCTCGATTATATTATTCCGTTGATTCGCAATTCGCGGGCGGTTGATGAGGCGAAGCAATTTTTGACGGGCAACTTTACGAATTTGCACGAAATCAAAAATTGGAAAGGTATTTCGAGCGATAAAACTCTTGCCGGATTTTTGAAAGATTTGGAAAAAGTTATCGGTGGTATCGGTTTTTCGGATATTCAAGCGCAAGCGATTTTAGATTTGCAACTTCGCCGTTTGTCGGCACTCGAACGTCAGAAAATCATTGACGAACTCGAAGCGATTTTGAAACATATCGCTGAACTCGAAGCAATTCTGGCGAATGAACATCTTTTGCGGCAAGTAATTATTGACGAACTCGTGGAAGTTAAACGTCAATTCGGCGATGCACGGCGGACGGAAATTGTTGACGCGGGCGTTGAACTTTCGATTGAAGATTTGATTCCCGATGAAGACGTGGCGATTACGGTTACAAACCAAGGTTACATCAAGCGAACGCCGGTGGCGACTTATTCAAAACAAGGTCGGGCGGCAAAGGACGACTCGGCGCAAAAGCGAAAAACGAAGATTTCGTCGAGCATCTTTTTATTGCTTCGACGCACGCTTATCTGATGATTTTCACCGACGACGGACAAGTTTTCAAAATGAAAGTCCACGAAATTCCCGAAGCCGATCCGTCGGCGCGTGGAAAAGCGGTTGTCAATCTCGTCCAGCTTTCATCAGAG
>CALMEH010000675.1 GCA_937863115.1 uncultured Acidobacteriota bacterium | reverse complement strand
CGCCGGTGCTTGAAGGCGCAGATGTCGGGCTTGCGGGTGGCGCGGGCGCGAGAAGTTGGACGGCTCGCATCCGCCAAGAATTGGCGGCATCGGAATATTCGCCGATGTGCCACATTGATTGGTAGTCGCACGGATCAACCGACGTTTTCGAATAATCGCCCCAACGCTGTTTGGTGTTAGCACCTTCGAGATTGTAAGTCGTTGTGCTGGTTTGAATCAGAGTCGGAGCTTGGGTTGTGCCGAGCGTGTCGGTTCTGAATCTGCCCGCCGCATAGAGCGACGGAAAACGCGCCAAACCTGCCGAACTTGCACCAAGAGCCATATGTCCCTGACCGGAAACTGCAACACTCGGAATCCAATAGCTGTTCTGATTGGCGGCGGCTGAATCGAAAAGCGTTCCTTGCTGATTTATCGAAGGCGTTCCGGTCAGATTAGTGATTTCATACCAGCGCGAACCGTTGCGGTTTCCGGCTGTGCTAGCCACGCCCGCCGTAGTAACCTCGATATTGTGCGATGTCCAAAGTCTGGAAACGCCCGTGATATTGTCTCTGGTAATCTGCGCTTGAAAAAGCCGGTCGTCTAAATCGTCTAAGGTTCTGCCCGCCAAAACTCCTTGATACGGCACGCCAACGCCCGTAAATCCGCCGAGCGGATAAGTTGTTGTCAACGGTGCGGTGCTGACGTTGATATTTGCCGAAATTGTCGGAACTCCGCCCGGTGTGCTGACGCGGCGCATTTGCAATAAACTGAATGCGGCATTATCAACTCCGATAAAATAACCTTCGGTAAAACTCGCGTCATCGTTGCTCACGCCTTGCGGAGTTAATGGACCTGCACCTGCGCCGGTCGCCAAATCATTAAAAACCGTCGCCGTCAGAGTGCCGCCGATTAGATTTGCTTTGTTGACGACATAACCGCGAGTGCTGGTAAAAGTGCCACTCGAAGTAGTAAAAATATTACCACCGATATGAAGTGCGTTGGCATCAACGCCCAAAGTTTCGTAATCAAGAAACTGTGTGGCGGTCGTAATTTGGAAAAATGTAAAACTCGCCGTATTGGTAATCGTTGCTCCACTGCTCACCGCAATCAAAATACGGTTTTGCGTGGCGGCAACATTAATCATCGTCAGAAACCAGCGTTCGCTCAGACGGTCGTATTCGACACGCGGATCGGAAATTCCGGCACCGTTTCTGACCGAATTCCAAAATGTCGTATCAACAACATCCAAACCGCCAACTGCGCCCGTAAATTTGTCATAAACTTTAATGCGCCCGTTGGCGTGCATCAAAACCTGTGTCGGACCGACATCACCGACGCTGTCCGGCGGAATCGAACCGATGCTGTCGGCGTTTCTGCCCGGTCCGGCAATGCTCGTTCCAACTGTTTGCGGCAGAAGGTTGTTGACGAGCAAATCTTCGTTTTGACTAATCGGAAAGCGAGATTGATTTGCGCCTTCAAACGGTTGGATTTTGTTTGGACGATACTTTTCGTGTTTGACTTCGATTTCGACTTTGTTCGGGTCAAACACTTCTTTCGGCGTGTTTCGTTCGCGCTCCATTATTTGCTCGACCGTTTCGGTAATTCCCGGCGCGCCGGTAAAAGTTTCGCCTTTTATCTGGTCATCACGCACATGATTTTTTATTGAAGTCGGCAATTTCCCGAGATTAAGCGGAATATTTTTGCTTGTAACCGACTTCGGTTTTTCTTCTTTCGTTGATTTCTTATTCGTGTTTTTAACCTTCGTCTGCGCCCAAAATGCAGCTGGAAACCCGAAAATCATCATATAACATAAAACAAATCCGATGGCTTTTACCAAAAAACTCTTTCCAACAATTTTTCTTTCCAAAAACATACAATTTCTCCTCCAATAACTTTAAAATTTGATAGAAGTTTTCCGCCGATTCTTTCGGGATGATTATTTTAAGGGCGTGAACTGCTTTATTTTCTGCCTAAAACGCGCAGATGTCAACAATTTTTTATACAAAAAGCGGAATGATTTCCAATTCATTCCGCTCTCTTATCTCCCAAACAAAATAAAGTTTATCAATCGTCATACCGCTCTTTTGCGGGCGCGACAGCGAGAAAATCATTGGCGATTCGTTCGCTGTAAGTTTGCAAAAGTTCTTCTAATCGTGCCTTTTTCTTTGAATAAAAAATCAGTCCGACGTGGTTTGGTTTCGTAACGCGATAGACGATTTCTTCGTCCGTGTAATGCGATGTGTCGGGCGTTTCATCCTTTGCCAAACACAAAGCGATTCCGGCATAATCTTTGCGGATTTTCGGCGGTTTGTATGGATTTTCCGCGCTCGCGGTTTCGAGTCTTGCCCATTCGCGCCAAAGACTGAAACCGCCGGCGTGTTCGTGAACATTGGCGATATATGCGCCGCCGACACGACAGGCGACTTCGAGCAAAAAGAATTCACCCGTTTCTTCCGACTGCAAAAATTCGGCGTGAGCAACGCCGCGCTTGTATTCAAAACCTTCGAGAAGTTTTTTGTTTAATTTCTCCAATTCTTTGCGTTCTTTAGATTTATAATCAACCGTAAAAGTCGTAAAAACGCCGCCTTGATGCGTTACGGTGAACGGCGGCGTGCCATATTCGCTCACACCGGAAAGAACGATTTTTCCGTCAACCACGACCGAATCAACGTGAAAAACTTTACCTTTGATGAATTCTTCAATCAAAAATTGCGACGGATGATCGCGCCAAGTGTTGCGCGAATCGAGTCCGCTCAAAACTTCCCAAACCTGCTCCGACGTTTCGCATTTGCGGATGCCGAACGCCGAAACTTCCGTGCGCGGTTTGACAATCCAAGGCGCGGAACTTGTTTGCAGAAATTCGTTTATCGCTTCCGAATTAAATGCGCCTGCAAATTTCGGGCAGGGAATTCCGATTGATGAAGCGAGATTTCGCATCCGCAATTTATCGCGGAAACGAAGCCCGTAGCTCCCCGAAATTCCTTCCATTTGCAGATGCTCACGCGCTTTGGCGGCAGTCAAAACGTCGAATTCGTCTAACCCGACAAGGCGGTCAATCGGCTGATTTCCGGCAATGTTCGTAATGGCGCGAATATAATCTTCGGCAGTCGCACCTTTTTCAACCGTTTTGACATCATTGAGCGCAGTCCAAGACCAAGGATAATCCAATAAATCCTTGCGCGTTACGAGTGTAACGTGCCAATCTGCGTTCTGACATTCTTCTAAAAACTCGTTTCCTTTATGTTCGCTGGCAATCACGACAATATGTTTTCGCATAATTTTGATTTTGATTTGTGCTAAAAGAATGGCACAATTTAAGCGGAAAGACAATAAAATTCCTTTGCTTTGACACTAACAAATTGAAGCGATAACTTGCAAATTCGGCAGTCTGGAAACAGGAGTATAAAATGGGAGATTTTGATTTAGTAAATTTGGTGAGCCATCTGATAATTTATATGGTCGTGCTTTTGCTGGCGGTTTCGGCGCACGAAGCCGGACACGCGTGGATGTCATATAAATTCGGTGATGACACGGCGTATATGCTCGGACGAGTAACTTTGAATCCGGTGGCGCACACCGACCCGATTGGAACACTTTTGATTCCGATTATAAGTTTCATTCTTGGTGCGGTTGGCGGCGCATTAGGCTCAATTCCGTTAATCGGTTGGGGAAAACCGACTCCGGTAAATCCGCGCAAGTGGACGAATTATAAATGGGGCAATGTGATGGTTTCGGTTGCGGGTGTTTTAGCAAATTTGATTTTGTTGATTATCGGCATTATCGCCGCAAAAATTATGCTGTCGCAAGGTTTTCAGATTCTAGATTTTTTTGGAAGCAGTCAAAATCCGCTGGCAATTTTTGTCGGAAATTTGATGCTGCTGAATTTATCACTTTTTGTTTTTAATCTTTTGCCCTTTCCGCCACTCGACGGCAGTAAAATTTTAGCAACATTCTTGCCTGATAGCGCACAGCCTGTTCTCGAACTTCTCGAACAATTCGGTTTTTTGATTTTGATGTTTTTGATTTACATTGGAGTTTTCAGTTTTATAATTAGACCTTTTCTTTATGGTTTACTTTACATTCTTTCGATTTAATTTATGAAAAAACGAATCTTCAGCGGCGCACAGCCGACGGGAAATCTGCACATCGGCAACTATTTGGGCGCGTTAAAAAATTGGGTTGCGCTTCAGGACGAATACGAAAGTTTTTACTGCATCGTCAATCTTCACGCAATAACTTTGCCGCAAACTCCTGAAATTTTACGGCAAAAAACTTTGGATTTAGCCCGAATCTATCTCGCGGCGGGCGTGAATCCCGAAAATTCGATGATTTTTATTCAATCGGACGTTCACGAACACGCCGAACTCGTTTGGTTTTCTTCGTGCATTGCGCGAAGGGGCGACCCCGAACAAATGAAGTATTTAAAAAATAACTCCAAAAAACCCTTCCCCGCCGATTTATTATTGTCAATTTCTGCTCGATTAATGGAAAGATTTCGGGAAATTGAAAATCGTGGAGACGGAGCGTTTGAGTTTAATGACCTTATTTATCTCAAAAGTTTAATAGATTTTCAATCAAATCAACGCGCCGGAGTCGGGCTTTTTACTTATCCGGTTTTGATGGCGGCGGATATTTTGCTTTATCAAACCGATTTAGTTCCGGTCGGCAAAGATCAGAAACAACATCTCGAACTTTCGCGTGATTTGGCGGAAAGATTCAACCGCGATTTCGGCGAAACTTTTGTTGTTCCCGAACCTTTCATTCCGCCTGTCGGAGCAAATATTTTATCGCTTCAAGATCCGTCGAAAAAGATGTCGAAATCGGACGAAAATGCGAACGGTTCGATATTTTTGCTCGATGACGCGGACACGATCACGAAGAAAATCAAACGCGCCGTAACCGATTCGGGAACTGACATAAAATTTGACGAATCTCGCCCCGCAATCAATAATTTGCTGACGATTTATCAATTGATGACAGGCAAAAACGCCGAAGAATGCGAAGAAAATTTCGTCGGCAAAGGCTACGGACATCTGAAAGGCGAAATCGCCGAAGCCGTCGTCGAATATCTGCAACCGTTTCAAGATAGAATCAAAGATTTTGACGATGAAACACTCAACAAAATATTAAAAGACGGCGCGGAAAAAGCTCGAAGCGTGGCGCGTGAAACTCTGCGCGACGTTTATAAAAAAATAGGAATTGTCGGCGCAGTGAATTGAAGTTTATAAAAGAATTTTAAAGCCTTCTTGCTCGAAATGATGGTCGTGCGTGAGAATTTCCGTAATTCCGAGATTGCGACAGACGTTCATCGAAATACAATCGGTTAAGCTGTAACCTTTGTCGAGACGCGATTCGTAAAGTTCGAGTGCGTATAGGAAACTCATTTCACCGCGCCCGATTATTTCAAATTTCGGATTAAGCAGAATTTGCCGAACATAGCCCGAAACCTCGAATCGCATTCGACCGCCGAATTCGCAGTAAAAATTTAAAAATTCGGTTAAAACTTCTTCGGTTGTTACCAAATCAACGGTTTCCACCAATGGCTCAATCTCAATCGCCGATTGATGCCATTGGTCTTTTGGATTTACCAAAGCGGTAAAATATAAAGTGTCGCAGAAAAGACGATTCATTTTTTCGGTGCGCCGTAAAGATAATGGTCAAGATTTTGCGAAGCATCAGTTGGGATTTTGTCCAATTCTTCTTCGGGAATATTCTTCAAATGTTCTTGCCAAATCTGCCAAGGAGTTCTTTTTTGCGGTTCGAGATTTTCGACGAATTCCAGAACTTTTTCTTTTTGTTCGTCCGACAAAACACGGACTTTTCCGGCAATTTTTTCAGTTACATCGGTTAGCATAAACTTTACCTCCTGTTGATTTTAACACAGAAATTACAGATTTGCCGGATAATAAATCAGCTCGACAATATTGCCGTCAATGCCTTTTGTGTAAAAAGACGAAGTGCCGTCGCGGTGTGGTTTTATCGGGCGATTTTCTTTTTTTGCGGCGGCTTCGAGTTCCGCCATCGTTTCGACTTTCAAGCCGATATGCGGCGGATGTTTCGAGTCCGGCGGCAAAAGCGCAATGCCGAAACCTCGCCCGTCGCGCATCATCGCCCAATCTTCATAAACCGTTTCGACCGTAAAACCGAGCCGTTTATATTCCTCGACCGACGCACTCAAATCAGCGCATTTCACTGCCCAATGATCAACTGTTCCCGTAAAACGTAAATTTTCAGATTCTTCCGACATAATTATAAATTTTAGCAAGTTTTTACTTGTCGGAACAGTAATACTTCAATAAAAAATGGCATTAGGTGTCTATTTTTTTTTGTTGACACTGACAATTTTATGACTTACAATTCTTTCAAATAGATTCGTGTAGATTTTTGAGAGAATGTTTCTGACGGGGAAATTATTGGCAGAGCATTTTCAGATCATTCGACAACAAAAGAGTTTTTTACGGGGAACAGTTTAGAAAAATCGTGTAATTAGCGGCGAAAGTCAGGCAGTTTTAACTTGTGCCTTGAAAATGTAGCTTTTGATGCGGAATTTATATTATTCAAAGTTTATCGCTTGAATAACCCGAACCTTCCGCCACAACGAAATGTAATGTCGAATTGTTCCTACAATTTAACTTGAAACGCTAATTTGAATCTTTGGCGCGACATCCCGAAGCGCGAAGATTCTTGTCAAAAAATTAAGAATTTTAGAATAAGCCGGTAACTCCATTTTGCTTTGTGAGTTGTCGGCTGTTTGTTTTTTGTAAATTGGTTGCAGATAAGCCGAAACTAAAAAGCCCGATTGATAACGCGAATTATCAATCGAGCCGTGCAGGTTATCTTCGGAAACGAAATGTTTCAAAAGATATAACTCAAGCAAGTCATATCGTATTCATTTTGTTTCCGAAAATCAAGCTAAAGGGCAAAGCCCGAATTGATTATCGAGGAGATGAAAAATAATGAATAAAAGAACTTTCAAACGATTTAGCGGATTAGTTTTTCGGAATTTTTTACGGCTGAAAACATCGCCGATGATGAGCAGATTAACGGCTTTGTTTTTAATCACGATTTTATTGATGCCGTGTTTTATTTTCAATCCGATGACGAAAACGAACGCGCAAACAAAACTTCCTTTTCAAGAACCTGCGCCAATCAGTGCGCCGCCGATTCCTTTTCAAGTTTCGAGTTCCAAGTTTCAGGTTTCAAGTTTAGGTTTTGAAAACGCGGCGAATTATTTTACTGCGCCCGAATTGCCCGAAGGTTTTGAACGGGCGCGGACGAGTTCGCCTTTTTCAAAAGATGTTTCTTCATTCGCTTCATCTGTGAGTTCGATTTTCACGACAAAAGTTTCGGCTTTACCGCAACCTTCGGGAAGCGTCGAGTTTGATTTTGACGGTGATGACAAAGCCGATATTTCGCGTTGGCGCGGCACGGCGACCGATTGGCAAATCAAGCAGAGTTCAAACGGCAACACGACAAATTTAACTTTCGGCAATGCTTCATCAATAATTGCGCCGGGCGATTTTGATGGCGACGGCAAGACTGATCGCGCCATTTTCGATGCCGGAACTTGGACGATTAAAAAGAGTTCGGATGGCACAACCCAAAACATTTCATTCGGCACGAGCGGCGATAAACCCGTTACGGGCGATTATGATGGCGACGGCAAATCGGACGCGGCGGTTTTTCGTGCTTCGACGAATACTTGGTGGATTTTGCGGAGCATTGACGGCAATTACACTTCAACGAGTTTCGGCGCATCGGGCGACATTACGGCGCAGGGAAATTATGACGGCGATTCAAAAACCGACATTGCGATTTTTCGTCCAAGCACGGGCGATTGGCATATTTCGGGAAGTTCTGCCGGATATTTTACACTGCATTGGGGCGTTGCTTCGGACATTCCGACTCCGGCGGATTTTGACGGCGACGGCAAAACCGATGCGGCGGTTTATCGCGGTTCGACCGGAACTTGGTATGTTTATAAAAGTTCGACGAACAACGGCGAATATATTTTGCAAACTTGGGGAAACTACGGCGACCAACCTGTTCAGGCAGATTTCGACGGTGATTCAAAAGCTGATTTTGCCGTTTTTCGTCCGACAACGGGCGTTTGGCACATCGTCAAAAGTTCCAATTCAAATTACGATTATCAAACTTTGGGAATGGCGGGCGATGTCGCGGTTTCTTCGGCTTATCTGAAACAAATCGGCGGCACGGTTTTCGGTTACGATATGGCAAAGCAGAGAGTTTTACCGAAAAACGCGACGGGCGGAACGAATCTTTATTCGCAAAATTTCGGTTGGGGAACAGGGCTTGTCGGGCTTGCGGGCAGAGCCGGAATGGATGCGGGTTTCGGAATTTCGTATAATTCGCTGATTTGGACAAAAAACCCGTCGAATAACAGCATTGTTTTCGATGTTGATAATTCAAATATCAGTCCGGGTTTTCGTTTCGGATTTCCGACCATCGAGCCGACTTATTACAATTCGCAGAGAAAGAAATTTTCGTATTTGATGGTAACGCCTTCGGGCGGACGCACGGAATTTCATCAAATCGGCGCATCTGACACTTACGAAACTTCGGATTCGGGCTACACGCAACTGAAAACCATCGGTGCCAGCGACCCGAACACGCCGATTGAAAATATTTCGATTGTCGTCAGCGGAACAGACGGCGGCACAATGACTTACGAATGGAAGGCGGGCGCGTTTCGCTGTTCACAAATCAAAGACAGAAACGGCAATTACATTTCAATAAATCACGATGCCCAAGGCGTTTTGCGAACCGTAACCGACACGCTCGGCAGAATCATCACGGTCAATTACGACGCACAACTTTACCCGACATCAATCACGCAGACTTGGAAAAACAACAACGGACAAGGCGCGGACATCACGCACACTTACGCGACATTTACATACACGACCGCGACGATTGACACCGATTTTTCGGGTTTGACGGTCATTGGTCCGGCAGACGGGACGAGTCTAAAAGTTCTGCAAAAAATCACATTTGCAAACGGCGCGGCAGTCAAATTTTATTATCAAAACAATAAATACGGACAAGTTTATAAAATCGAAAATCTGGCGGCAGATTCGCACGTTTTGAGTTATGTCCGAACCAATCTCGAAACGCCTGCGGCAAGCCAAACCGATTGTCCGCGATTTACCGAAACATATTCAAAAACAGAGAATTTCAACCTCGATGGAAACAACCAACCGCAAGAAATCGTTGTGCATAACGACGCGCCAATCAGCGAAAATTATTCGGTTGACGGACAGAGCGGCGCGGCTTCGATGATCAAAGTTTGGATGGATAATGAACCTTACGGCGGATATACGAAAACCTTTGTCGGCGCGTCGGGCTGGCGCGAAGGTTTGCCGATTGTTACCGAAGATTGGGCAAACGGCACAGGCGGCGCGGAGAGAAAACGCTGGTCTTGGACGGATTATACGCAAGATGATGAATCAAAAAGCTATATTTTGAATCCGCGTGTTACACAATCAAAAATCGGCGACACGGGAAATGTCAAACGGACGGAGATTGATTATCGTTTGTTGCCGAATACGAATATTGCCGAATACGGATTGGTCAGCGAAGTCAGACTTTATGACAATGGCACGAATGTTTTGCAAAAGAAATCTACGACCGAATATAATCTCGATTCAAATTATGTTTCGCGGCGAATAATCGGCTTGCCTTCGATGTCGGAAAGTTGGGGATTGAATCAAATCAGCAATTCGTTGGAGAAAGTTTCAAAAGTAACTTTCAATTACGATGAAGATAATTTCGGCAGTTCGGCATTGGCACAAAATATTTCACCGATTCAGCACGACGGCACGAATTTTTCATCAGCATTTATCACAGGCAGAGGAAATCTGACCTCAACGACGCGCCACGATGTAACGGGGCAAACGGCAAATGTTACAACGAGCGCGAAATACAACACGGCAGGCGCGGCAGTCGAACAAACCGACGCGGGAAATCGCAAGGTTGAAATCAATTATGCGGATTCGTTTAACGATGGCAACAACAGCCGAAATACATTTGCGTTTCCGACCAAACTGATAGAAGTGGCGAACACCGACACGAACAATAATTTCTCGGAAGTGAAATATCGTTTCGACACGGGCGCAAACGTCTGGGCAAAATCGCCGAAGCCGGAAAACAATTCATCGGGCAAGGAAACAACAAGATTGTATGATGAAATCGGCAGATTGCAGAAAGAAACTTTGGTCAACACAGGCGCATACACGCGCTACGAATATCCGACAAACAATATTCAATCGAAAGTATTTTCAACCGTGATTGACACCAACAACAACGGCGCAGATGCAAATGATGAAGTTTATGCCGAAAGTTGGACAGACGGCGCGGGCAGAGTCCGCAAAGCGAGAACCGAACATCCGAACTCAAGCGGCGG